>JABJFE010000141.1 GCA_018662905.1 Flavobacteriaceae bacterium | reverse complement strand
TAAAAATAAACCAAGCCCTATAGCTAATAATATTAAAACTGCTCTAATGATTCCTTTAGATATTTCCTTATAATTCATAATGCTAATATATTACATATTGACAATTGAAACCGTGTGAGTAGCAATTATTGCCGCAGTTTCAGCTCTAAATCTAGATTCTCCTAGAGATATAGGTTTAAATTTAAGATCTATAGCTTGATTTACTTCGTTGTTGGTAAAATCTCCTTCTGGTCCAATTAATATAATTGAATTCGACTTTGGCTTCAAAGTATTTAATAGTAAATCTTTATTTGTATCGTTGCAGTGAGCAATAAACAATTCCTCTTTAAAATCATTTTTATAAAACTTCTTTAAAGTTACAACTGGATTTAATTTTGGTAAATGAGATTTTAAAGATTGCTTCATTGCAGAAACTAATACTTTTTGCAACCTATTTTCATTTAAAAATTTCCTTTCACTTCTCTCACATACAATTGGAGTGATCTCAGATATTCCAATTTCACTAGCTTTTTCTAAAAACCATTCAAACCTATCATTTGATTTTAAAATAGATATAGCAATGTGTAATTTATAGTTTAGTTTGTCTTTGACCTTAAAGCTTTCAATGCTTACTTCACAATTATTTTTTGAAATTGATGTGATTTTCGCATCGAAAAATAAATTTTTACCGTTAGTTATAGATATAATATCTCCAACTTCTTTTCTTAATACTTTAAAAATATGTTTACTTTCTTCTTTTGAAAATTCAGCACTTTTTGATTCTTTATTAATATCTGGTAAGTAAAATAATTGCATAATTAAAATTTAAAACGAGCTTGTGCACTTTTTTCAATTGATGAAAAATCATTGTTTTTATATTTTAGATATCCCACCATTGCGATCATAGCTGCATTATCTGTGGTGTATTCAAACTTTGGAAAATATGATTTATAGTTTTCAATATTTTCATTTTGTTTAAATTTTTCAATTATTCCACTATTACAAGAAACACCTCCACCAAAAACAACTCTATTAATTCCAGTTTGTTTAATTGCTAAAATTACTTTTTCGTAAAGAATTTCAACAATAGTAAGCTGAAGAGAGGCACATAGATTTTCTAACTCTTTGGATATAAAATTATCTTCAATATTTTTTTCTTTTTGAATGTAACGCATAAATCCAGTTTTAAGCCCACTAAAGCTGTAATTTAAACCTCCAACTTTTGGTTTAGTGAATTTAAACTTTTCAGGATCACCATTTTTAGAATGTCTATCTATGTGTGGACCCGCAGGGTAGGGTAGTCCTAGTGTTTTTCCACATTTATCAAAAGTTTCACCAATTGCGTCATCTAAAGTTTCCCCAATAATTTCCATATCAAAATAATCTTTTACAAGAACGATTTGAGTATGTCCACCTGAAATTGTTATTCCAACAAAAGGAAAAACTGGTTTTTCATCTCCACAATCTTCAATAAAGTGTGCTAATAAGTGTGCTTGCATATGATTAACTTCAATAAGCGGAATATTCAAGCCTATTGAAAGTGATTTTGAAAATGATGATCCTACAAGAAGAGATCCTAATAATCCAGGTCCTCTTGTGTATGCAATAGCATTTAATTGATTTTTGTCGATATTTGCATTAATAATTGCCTGATTAACTACAGGAATAATATTTTGTTGATGAGCTCTTGAAGCGAGTTCTGGAACTACACCTCCAAAAGATTTGTGTATTTCTTGATTAGCTATAAGATTCGATAATACTTTTCCATCGCACATTACAGATGCAGAAGTATCGTCACATGAAGATTCAATTCCAAGTATATATGTAGGCACTATAATTGTTTATTACAAAGATATATAATATAAAAAGTATCAAAAAGTTTTTAAAAAAATATAAATTTATTTTATTAATAATCATCTTGTTGTTGATTACAACTTTTGTTTTAATAATTACTAATTCTAAATTCCAAACCACACTCGCTAATAAATTAGCCAATGAAATTAATGTTGAGTTTGGTACTGAAATAGCAATTGACAAAGCAACATTAAGTTACAATGGAAAAGTAGATTTAAGAGATTTTATTATTAGAGATCATAAAAATGATACTCTTGTTTTTTTTAAAAATCTATATTTATCTCCAATTAGTCTGGGTAAATTAGTTTCAAATGACTTAAACTTTAGTTCAATTTCATTTGAAGGGTTAGATTTGAAGATTTCCACTTATTTAAATGAAAATCAAAATAGTTTAGAAATTTTTCTTGAAAAACTTAATAGAAAAAATCAGGATTCGATACAAAACATAAATAATATTGGTATTATTTCAAATATATACGCAAAAAATTCATCTGTTAAAATTATAAATTACAACAATGAGGACGGTAATTTAAATATTTCAAATATTGACTTTTCACTAATTGACTTTGAACTTTTTGATCAAGAT
>JABJFE010000051.1 GCA_018662905.1 Flavobacteriaceae bacterium | reverse complement strand
CCTGGTTTTGAATTTTTTAGTTTTATTTCTTTTCCTTGTTCAGCTTGTTGATTAGCATCTCTTAATAATTGATATCCAGCTAATCTGTAAACTTGTTGGGTGAAACCTGAACAATCAATACCAAAAGGAGTTCTTCCTCCCCACAAATAAGGAGAATTCAAAAATTTCATTGAATTTTCAATAATTGAATTTTTATAATTTGTTTTTAATTTTAATTTATGATTTAGAATAAATGATGAACTAATTTTACTACCTATTGTAATTGACATTTTACCTCTCCCTGTTTCAACCTCAGATAATATTTTGTTCAGTATTACAGGTTCTGTTTTTTTTAATGTTTTAAAATCGAATTCAGATATTTCTTTAAATTGTGAATGATTAATCCATCCTTTATAATTATCATCAATAGATTCAATATAAAACCACTTTGCATTGTTTTGTATTACTTTAAAGAACTCTCCGTATATTAATTGAGAAACTAACTCTGATTTACTAGTTGAATCTATTCTAACAGGAATTACGCTTAAATGACAAATACCGTACATATTCAATAAAATTAATTTTTTAAAATAATAAAACAATTAAAATTTCAATTTTTATATTTGGGTAATATTTAAATTATGATTGTAAAACAGATTTACACAGGTTGTCTATTTCAAGGTGCTTATTATATTGAAAGTAATGGTGAAGCGGCAGTTATTGATCCTTTAAGAGAAGTTTCCGAATACTTAAACTTAGCAAAATCTTCAAATTCAAAAATCAAGTATATTTTTGAAACACATTTCCATGCAGATTTTATAAGTGGCCATTTAACTTTATCTAAAAAAACAAACTCTCCAATAATATTTGGCCCAAAAGCCAATCCATCCTTTGAAAGTATTATTGCGTATGATGAACAAGTTTTTAAAATTGGAGATGTTTCAATTACAGTAGTACATACACCTGGCCACACTTTAGAAAGTACATGTTATTTATTAAAAGATGAAAATGATATTCCATATTGTTTATTTACAGGTGATACTCTTTTTCTTGGTGATGTTGGTAGACCTGATTTAGCACAAAAATCTTTAAGTATTTCTAAAGAGGACTTGGCAGGTATTTTATACGATTCTATTCAAAATAAAATTTCAGTTTTACCAAATGATATATTGATTTATCCTGCACACGGAGCTGGATCTGCTTGTGGAAAAAATATGATGAAAGAAACTGTTGATACATTAGGAAATCAAAAAATTGTTAATTATGCATTAAATGGTTCTTTAAATAAAAATGAATTTATTAAAGAACTTACAAAAGATCTTCCTAACCCACCTGTTTATTTTCCATCTAATGTAAAATTAAATCAAGAGGGATACGATGATTTTGAACTGGTATTAAAAAACAGTAATAATCCTTTGACTGTTGAAAGATTTAAGGATTTAATGAATTTAAAAAATGTTATAGTTTTAGATGTTAGAAATCAAAATGAATTTAGACAAGGATTTATTCCAGGATCAATTTTTATAGGATTAAAAGGAAGTTTTGCCCCTTGGGCAGGATCTATTATTAAAGATCTCAGCACTAAGATATTATTGGTTTGTGATAATGGTTTTGAAGAAGAGGCTATTTTAAGATTGTCAAGAGTTGGATTTGATAATTGTTTAGGGTACTTAGATGGTGGAATGTCTTCATGGACAAGTGGTAATAATATTGATATAGTCGAATCTATATCTGCCGATGATCTAAGTAAAATAATTGATAGTGTCAATCTTATAGACGTTAGAAAAAGCGGTGAGAGATCAAATGGTTATTTATTAAATTCAAAACATATTTCTCTAGATGATTTTCAAGAGAAAATTAATGAAATTGACTCAAATAATAGCAACTATGTTCATTGTGCAGGTGGTTATAGAAGTATGATAGCATGTTCAATTTTAAAAAGAAATGGCTATGATTCAGTAATTGATGTTAACGGAGGGTTTTCCTCAATAAGAAATTCAAATTTTAAAATAATTAATAATGTATAAATATTTTTTTCTCCTGCTTTTTCCAGTTTTAGTTTTATCTCAAGAAAACAAGTCAGTTTACGAAGTTTTAAGTTATGACGATTTTAAAAACCAAACTAGTAACAATAAAACCCTTTTGTTTGATATTAGAACAATGGAGGAGTTTAATTCTGGTCATTTAAAAGGCTCAGTCAATATTGATTTCTATGAAGAAGAATTATTCGATAAATTTTTTAATAAAGTTGATAAATCTAAACCTATATATATATACTGTAGATCTGGAAATCGTAGTAAGAAATCTTCTGAAAAATTAAAAAAATTAGGTTTTGTTAAAATCTATGATTTAGAAGGTGGATATAAAAATTGGATAAAAAAAAGTAACTAGTTTTTTGTTGCTGAAATAATTAATGTTCCTCTCCATTGATTTTTTTCACCCTCTCTCCAGCTTTCGATGTTTTTAAATCCAGCTTTATTTACAATACTTTCCCATTCCTTGATTGTTAGTAATGTCATAGTGTCTACATTAGTTTTTTCAGGCCAGTTGTGAGAAGTTGTGTTCTCATAATAAAAATCAATTCCCATTATAAACTTTCCATTCTCATTTAACCAGTTATCATAAATATTTTTTAATACGACTAAAGGATCTTTAAAGTAATAAAAAACTTCCATTGAATGAACTACGTCTTTTTTTTGTTTAGGCTTCCAAATAGAAATTTCGGCACATTCATATTTACTTATTTTATCTAACATTTTAGCTTTTTCAATCATCTTTAGAGATCCGTCTACACCAACTGCACTAAAACAAGAATCCATTTGTGAAACCATCCTTACTACCCATCCATTTCCACATCCTGCATCAATAAATGTAAAGTCATCAAGATTTTTTAAAATCTTATTAAGCATTGCATTTACAGATTCAGAATGATTTTTTTCCATACCATCGTCTTTTCCTAGATCTACCCAGTCAGAAAAGATTTCAATTGGAGTCTTTTTTATCATATTTTTTTTCTTGTAAATATTAAATAAGTCAAGTAAAATAGTATTATAATTATTATTTCCCAGTTTATTATATAATAGGGCCAATCACCAAAAACTAAAGGGTTTTTAATGTTTGGAGCTTCATGCAAATACATGTAATTTGCTCCTTTTCCTATTATAAAATTTAATGGTAAAATAAAGATCATTAAAATGTTTAAAATTCCGAACGTTCTTAACCAAGAATATTTTGATAGTTTGTAATCTAAGTTATAAAACATAAAAAGTGGTACTAACATTATTATTCCGTGACTTGAGTAGTAGCTCAAATACATAAACCATCCACCATCATAATAGTTTAACTGTGGTGTTAATATTGAGATTAATCCTCCTAAGAAACCACAGTAAAAAAGAAATTCAAATATCTTTTTATTTATCGGAGTAAATAGTACAAGAATTACAATAAGATTAGATAATGAACACAAATGAAGAGGAAGATCTTCTTCAATTCTCCAATTACCGTTTAAAACATCAATTATATGATCATATCCGGTTGATATAAATGCAACTGTACAGATTATTTTGAGCAGTAAAAGATTTTTAGATTTACTTAAATTCCTACCCAAAATCAATATAGATATAAAAAGAAATATTGTTATAGTTATATTACGTATTCCCTCATAAGAATCAATGTCTATAACATAATGTGGGTTTTGTATAAGATCTAATATCATTATATGAAGTTAGTTAAAAAAAAACTAGATTTTTAATTTTAATAATCTAGCATGTTTTGAACTGCTTTCATCTTCAGATGAAATCCAAAATGTATTTTTATTAATTATCTTGACAGCTTCAACCTGTGTTTTTCCAATTGGAATTTCATAGGTTTCGATTTGATGTTTTTTATTTTTTATTGAGAAATCTTTAATAAGAATCAAGTAGTATTTCTTAAAATTAATAGTTGAAGTTAGGGCAAGCAATTTTAATTTATTATTGTAATCAGATCCAGTAACAATTGATTTGACATCAATTGTTGAAATTATTTTTGCCTCATAATTTCCGCTAGTTTTTGGAAGGGAATAAACCTCAGTAATTTTTTTTAGTTTATTTTTTGTGAAAATTATTAGGTCATCATCGATAGAAACAATTCCTTCAGCATCATACTGTGATTTACTATATATGGTATTAAACTTTTTCTGTTCTGGATATAAAAAGTTTATTACTTCAACTGTTTCATTTAAAGACTTTTTAATTGGTATTTTAATTATTGATAAATT
>JABJFE010000018.1 GCA_018662905.1 Flavobacteriaceae bacterium | reverse complement strand
TTTAATCCTAAACTTTTTGCATCAGATTTAGATACTGTTACATAATTATCCCAAGAAACTCTTGTTAAAGGATCCGGCATTTCTTGAAGCCAAGGATTATTAGCTTGCGTTCCGTTACCCATTGAGATTTTTGAATATAAAGTCAGTTCAAAAGTATCAGAATCTGTAGAATTTAAATTTTTAAAAAACTTTTTGACATTAGGGTAAGTATAGGGTGAACTAAGTTTTTTTGAACTTATATCACTGTAAAAAACCCCATCATGTAAAGCTTGGTTCCAGGATGCACCTTTAAGAATAGTTGTATTCCAATTATTTTTTAATTCATCATAAAATGAATTTGAGGAACCTAGCCAGTTTAGTAAAACATCTTGAAACTGCGAAGTGTCAAAAAGAGGTTTTATAGTAGGTTGTACTAAACTATAATTGCCTGATTTCATTTCAACATCGCCCCAAGATTCTAAATAATGAGGAGTTGCTGCAACCCATTTAGAAATTTTAGAAGTTTCTGTATTATTCATTGAAAACGAAACTGATAACTCGATAGACTTTAATGCTTCGTTAAATTGTTTACTGTTTGGAAGGGTATATGATGGATTTACTCCAACCATAATTAAACCATTAACTTTTTTACTTAAAACATCTTCAACAACATCAAACACTTTTTGATCATCACCTTGACTAGTATAATTAAGCTTTTGAACATTTATTACATTACTTTTAATTAACTCATTAATTTTTAATGCAATGAGCTGTGCTCCAACATCATCTAATCCAGTAACAAACACTCCCTTACCATTAGATTTTAATAAATTATCAGAAATGGATTTTAATTTTGCGTCAAGCTTATCATTTAACTTAACTCCACTATTTTGTCCAGAAATAAGGTCGTAGAATCTAAGTAAAGCCTTTTTTTGTAAAGAAGGTTTTAATGGAATTCTTGTGTCAGCATTTGCACCAGAAAGCGACATGTTGGCTTCAATTTGATAATGCTTGGACATCTTTCCATTTTTTGGAACTCTTGTTTTGGTATATCCTTTTGAAAATCCTCCACCTTGCCAGTCTCCAAGAAAATCAGCAGAGAAAGAAACAATGACATTGGCTTTTTCAAAATCGTAGGTAGGTAATGCTCTAACACCGTAGCTTACTTCAAAAGCATCTAATGCTTTTGAATTTGAAATAGAATCATAAACAACATGATCTATGTTAGGATATTTTCTTAAAAATTTTTTAATTACAGATTCAGTAGTAGGACTAGCAAAAGTTTGTGTCAACAAAACAACTTTTTTGTTTGATGCTTTCATTGCATCAAGTTGAGCTTTTACATTTACATTAAACTGATCCCAAGAGATATCCTGATCATCCATTGTTGGGCCTTGAATTCTTGAACTATCATACATTGAAAGAACTGAAGCCTGAACTCTAGCGTTTGGAGAATTATCTTTTGATTGATTATTAATTTCTATTTTGATAGGTCGTCCTTCTCTAGTTTTGACTAAAACATTTGCAAAATCAAAACCATCAGAAATTGATGTGGCATAAAAATTAGAAATCCCAGGCCTGATTTGTTCAGGCTGAACAACGTAAGGAATAGATTTATTAACTGGACCTTCACAACTAGCTAGTGTTGCAGCAGCTGTGCTAAACCCTAAATATTTTAAAAAATCTCTTCTACTAGCACTAGAATTTTCTAAACTATTGTCGTCGGCTAACAGATTCCCAACTGGCAAGTCTTCAACAAACTCGTTGTTTGCAAGTTTGTCAATTAATTTGCTATCAGAAGACAATTCTAATTCACTTTTCCAATATTTTTTATGGTTACCCATTTCTTAATAATACTTGTTTAATAATGACACTTACCACATTCTAAACCACCCATTTGAGCGATAGATAATTCTTCTACACCATATTTTTTCGACAATTCTTCATGTATTTTTGTATAATACTCATTGTCCTTTACTTTTATATTTGAATCACGATGACAATTAATACACCATCCCATTGTTAAAGGAGAATATTGATATAATATTTCCATTTCTTCAACTGGACCATGACATTTTTGACAATCAATTCCAGCAACAGAAACGTGTTGAGCATGATTGAAATAAACAAAATCAGGTAAATTATGTATTCTTACCCATTTAACAGGTTCAGTATCACCAGTGTAGGATTGAGTTTCTTCATCCCAACCAACTGCTTTATATAATTTCTTTATTTCATTTGTATAAAAATCTTTAGTATAGCCTTTCTCAAGATCCTCTTCACCATTGTAATCAGCTATATTCTCATGACAATTCATACATACATTTAGCGATGGGATTCCGGAATGTTTTGAAATTCTAGCAGAAGAATGACAATATTGACATTCAATCTGATTTTCACCAGCATGAATTTTATGTGAATAATGTATTGGTTGAATAGGCATATAACCCTGATCAACTCCGATTTGCATCATGTAGCCATATGCAAAGTATGCGCTAGACAATAATAATAGTATAACTGAAACAAATATTAAAAATTGGTTATTTACAAATGCTTTCCACAAAGAAAACTTAGAGCCTGATTCTTTTTCAAATTCTATACCATTTTTTTCAGCTATGTTTCTTAAAGTCTTAGTAACTAAAAACAACATAGTAATGAGAACCAATAAAACCACTGTAAGTAAAACCAGAACGATGTCATTTGTTAAGGAAGATTCGTTACTAGAACTTGTTGATTCAGTACCGGTATTTGCGGCAACAACAGGTTCAGGAACGTAATCAGTATACGCTAAAATATTATCAATATCCTCGTTCGAAAGTTGAGGAAATGCATTCATAGCTACTTTATTATATTCTTCATAAATAGCCACAGCTTGATCGTCACCGGACTTAATTAATGCAGCACTGTTTTTAATCCATGAATAAAGCCATTCCTTTTCATATTTTGCAGAGACGCCTTTTAAAGCAGGACCGACTAAATTTCTGTTTAACTTGTGGCATGAAGCACAATTTGCATTAAAAAGAGATTTTCCTTTAGCTATATCAATTTCTTGAGAAGACAAGTTTAAAGAAAAAGAAAAAAGAAAAAATACAGTAAATATCTTGGACACAGATACTTGTTTAATTAGTTTCAAAAAAGCGCTCAATAAAGATGTTTTTACTACGACTGACAATTAAAAATAGTATCAAAATTAGACGGCAAAAATACAACACAAGAATGATAATAAAAACCTAACTTAAATGTAATTTTTAATTTATATCCATTCTAAATAAACTGCGTAAAAAAAATCGATATTTTTAAAAAACTCTTTAGCAAAAAACTATATTTGTAAAGATGTATAAATCAGTCTTTTCACTACTTTTCTTGACATTAACTTGCTTTAAATCATTTTCACAAAAAGATTCTATTATTATTAATCAAGATCCCAAACTTTTAAAAGTTTTAGAATTAAAAAAAATAGTTAATCAAGAAGTTTTTACATCAGGTCAATATACAATTCAAATATTTAGTGGAAATTTTACTGACTATAAAATATTAATGGATAAATTGACTGATGAAGAAAAATATAACGAAATTTTTTACAGTTTTGAAACTCCTTATTACAAAATAAGAGTTGGGAAATATGTCTCAAGAATTTTAGCAAGTAAAGAATTAAAAAAAATCAAAAAAGATTTTTCTTCAGCATTTATTTTACAACCTAAATAACTACTTAACTTTCTTTTTTATTTCTACTTGAGAGTAGGCCTCAATAACATCACCTATTCTTATATCATTATAGTTTTTTACTTGTAAACCACAATCGTATCCTTTAGAAACTTCTTTGGCGTCATCTTTAAATCTTTTTAATGACGATAGGACTCCTGAACTAACTACAACTCCATCTCTAATAATTCTTATACTTGAATTTCTGAAAATCTTTCCGCTGGTAACCATACAACCTGCAATAGTACCAACCTTAGATATTTTAAAAGTTTCTCTAATTTCAGCGTTACCAGAAATCTCTTCTTTAAATTTTGGGGCTAACATACCTTCCATGGCATCTTTTAGATCGTTTATTGCATCATAAATAATTGAATAATTCCTAATATCAATTTCTTCTTTATCTGCAATTTGCCTAGCATTTCCAGTTGGCCTTACATTAAATCCTATAATTATTGCATCAGATGCAGAAGCCAACAGAACGTCAGATTCTGTTATAGCACCTACAGCTTTATGAATTATATTTATGAGAATTTCGTCAGTAGATAATTTTTGAAAAGAGTCAGTCAGTGCTTCAACAGATCCATCAACATCACCTTTTAAAATAATATTTAATTCTTTGAATTCACCAATAGCAATTCTTCTTCCAATTTCATCTAGTGTAATATGTTTTTGAGTTCTGACAGATTGCTCTCTTACTAATTGAGTTCTTTTTACTGCGATTTGTTTTGCTTCCTTTTCATCATTAAATACATTAAACTTGTCTCCAGCTTGTGGAGCGCCATCAAGACCTAATATTGATACAGGGGTTGAAGGTCCGGCTTCAATTATCGCATTGCCTCTTTCATCCTGCATAGCTTTAACTTTTCCAGAATGTTGACCAGCTAATAAATAATCTCCAATTTTTAAAGTACCAGATTGTACTAAAATTGTAGATATATAACCTTTGCCTTTGTCTAAATATGCTTCAACTACTGAACCAATAGCAGCTTTATTTGGATTTGCTTTTAATTCTAAAAACTCTGCTTCAAGCAATACTTTTTCAAGCAACTCATCAACTCCAGTTCCTTTAAGAGCAGACACATCATGAGACTGTATTTTTCCACCCCATTCTTCAATAAGCAAATTCATTCCAGAAAGCTTCTCTTTAATTTTATCAGGATTTGAATTTGGTCTATCGATTTTATTTATTGCAAAAATAATTGGGACTCCTGCAGCTTGAGCATGACTTATTGCTTCTTTAGTTTGAGGCATTACATCATCATCTGCAGCTATAACAATAATCACCAAATCAGTAATTTGAGTTCCACGGGCTCTCATAGCAGTAAATGCTTCGTGACCAGGTGTGTCTAAAAAAGTTATGTTTTGTCCATCTTTTAAAACAACATTATAAGCTCCTATATGCTGTGTAATTCCTCCTGATTCACCAGCAATTACATTTTCTTCTCTAATATAATCTAACAAGGAAGTTTTTCCATGATCGACATGCCCCATTACAGTAACAATTGGCGCTCTTGGAAGTAAATCTTCTGGACTATCTTCTGCTTCCTTAATAGAGTCTTCAATATCTGCTGTAACAAACTCAACTTCGTATCCAAATTCATCAGCTACAATAGTCAAAGTTTCAGCATCAAGCCTTTGATTCATGGTAACCATAATACCCAAAGACATACATGTAGAAATAATTTCAGTTGAAGTTATTTCCATCATAGTAGCAACCTCCCCAACAGTGATAAATTCAGTGACTTTTATAGTCTTTTTTTCAGCTTCGTTTTGAGCTAAAACTTCATCAGATTTTAATTTATGGGAATCTCTTTTACCTTTTCTATATTTAGCGCCTTTAGAGGATGATCTTCCTTGTAATTTTTCTAAAGTTTCTCGTATTTGCTTTTGAACATCAACTTCAGATGGCTCACTTGCAACAGGCTTAGATCTTCCAGGTTTATTAAATGTTCTTTTATTGCTAGATACTGATGGTTTTACAGGATCTTTAGAAATTCTAATTCTTTTTCTTTTAGAAGCTGGATTAAGCTTTGGTGTTGTTGGCTTAGGTTTATCAAATTTTCCTAAATCAATCTTATCTCCCACAGTCT
>JABJFE010000057.1 GCA_018662905.1 Flavobacteriaceae bacterium | reverse complement strand
TTTACTTTTAGCTCAAGGTGGAGAAGGTATTGCAGTTGGTTTGTCTACAAAAATTTTACCTCACAACTTTATCGAACTAATAGATTCGTCAATTAAATGCTTGAAAGGTCAAAAATTTACAATTTTTCCAGATTTTCCAACATCAGGAATTATGGATGTCAGTAACTATAATGACGGGTTAAGAGGGGGTAGAGTAAAGGTAAGGGCTAGAATTAGTCAATTAAATAAAAATACTTTAGTTATTAGTGAAATTCCTTTTTCTACAACTACTTCATCTTTAATTGATTCAATATTAAAAGCTAACGATAATGGAAAGATTAAAATAAAAAAAATTGAAGATAATACTGCTAATGACGTTGAAGTTTTAGTTCATTTACCATCCAATGTTTCACCAGATAAAACAATAGATGGGTTATTTGCTTTTACATCTTGTGAAACCTCTATATCTCCGTTAGGTTGTGTTATTGAAGATAATAAGCCTTTGTTTATTGGTGTTTCAGAGATCTTAAAAAGATCTACTGAAAATACAAAAGAACTTTTAAGGTTAGAATTAGAATATAAAAAGAGTGATTACGAGAGTCAATGGCATTATGCTTCTTTGGAGAGAATTTTCATTGAAAACAGAATTTATCGTGACATAGAAAATGTTGAAACCTGGAAAGGAGTTATCTCTGCGATATCAATAGGATTGAAGCCTTTTACTACTCACTTAAAAAGAGAAGTGATTGAGGATGATATTGTTAGACTAACAGAAATTAAAATTAAAAGAATCTCAAAATTTGATATTGATAAAGCTCAAATTAAGATTGAAGCTATTGAAGCTGAATTAGAAAAAATAGCGTTCAGTCTTAATAATTTAACTGATTTTGCAATTGATTATTTTAAAAATCTTAAATCAGTTTATGGAAAAGAAAAAAAGAGAAAAACAGAAATAAGAATATTTGCAGATGTAGATGCTAAAAAAGTAGTTGTTAAAAATTGTAAACTTTATGTAAATAGAGAGGAAGGCTTTATTGGCACTTCAATTAAAAGAGACGAGTTTATTGAGGAGTGTTCTGATATTGATGATATTATAACTTTTACTGAAGACGGTAAAATGATGGTGACAAAAGTTGAGTCTAAAAAATTTATTTCTAAAAACATTAAACATGTAGCTGTATTTAAAAAGAAGGACAAAAGAACTGTATATAATATGATATACAGAGATGGTAAAAAAGGAACTTCTTACATAAAAAGATTTAGTGTTACCGGAGTTACAAGAGACAAAATGTATGATTTAACTAATGGTAATGAGGACTCAAAAATGTTATATTTTTCTGCAAATCCTAATGGTGAAGCAGAAATTGTAAATATTATATTGAGACAAACAGGATCTATAAAAAAACTAAAATGGGAACTAGATTTTGCAGATCTAGATATTAAAGGGAGATCATCAAAAGGAAATATTGTTTCTAAATACAGTATAAATAAAATAGAATTTAAAGAAAAAGGCCTCTCTACTTTAAAGCCTAGAAAAATTTGGTTTGATGAAACCATACAGAGATTAAACGTAGATGAAAGAGGAGAGTTGTTGGGTGAGTTTAAGAGTGATGATAGATTGATAATTATACAACAAAATGGTTCTCTTAAAACAGTCAAGCCAGATATGAATATGCATTTCCCAGAAGATATGGTTACTTTAGAAAAATGGATTCCAGAAAAACCTATTTCTGTTGTATATTTTAACGGTCAAAAAGACTGTTATTTTGTCAAAAGATTTTTAGCAGGAAGTCAGAATAATGATCAGAAATTTATTCCAGATGCATCAAAGATACAATTTGAACTTGCTTTAACAGACTGGAAGCCAGTGATTGAGTTGTTTTTCAAAAAAGATTCTAAAGGAATAAGGGATAACGAGATTAAAATTGTTGATGAATTAATTTCTGTAAAAGGAATTAAAGCAATTGGAAATAAACTTAGTTCTTTCAAGATCAAAAACATAAATCAGCTAGCTCCATTAGAGTTTTTACCACCTGAAAAAAAGACATTAAATGAGTTGGTTGTTGATTCTGAAGAAATTAAAACAATTGATAATGATTCAATGGACGATAAAGGACAAACGGAATTAGAATTTTAATCTTTTATCTTTTTTACATACCCTCTTTGCTTGTTTTTAATATCGCCTACATAAGAGTATTCAAAGGTGTAAGAATCTTTATTTGTGCTTAAAATTTTCATCTGAACAGAT
>JABJFE010000160.1 GCA_018662905.1 Flavobacteriaceae bacterium | reverse complement strand
AGTCTCCAAAAGCACCACCGGCTCTAGTTGCATACACACCAGGTGTTGAGTTAAGCATTTCAGGAAGCTCTAAGTTTCCAATTCTTTCTTGAATATCAGAAGCTGTTAAAGTAGATACTGCAACTGGAGTTTTTCTATCAATAGCAAAATCAACAGTTCCAAAAACAGTAATTCCGTCAAGTTCATTAGCACTTGCCGAAAGAGCAATATTGCCTAAACTTATTCCTGCGTTAAAAGCTATTTCTTTAGAATCGTATCCAACGTAAGAAACAACTAATATTCCTGATCCAGCTGCATTAATTGTAAATGCACCATCAAAATCAGTAGAAACTCCATTTGAAGTTCCTTTAACAAGCACTGTAGCGCCTGGAAGGCCAGAGCCTAGTTCAGCGTCAACAACTGTACCTGTTATAACGTTTTGAGCGTAACAGAATCCTGAAATCAGAATTGCTGTAAAAAGTAAGGTTATTTTTTTCATAAATTTTATTGTAGTTAATATTCTACAAATGTGCTCAAATTTTGTTAAATAAGTGTTAAGAGGGAAGGACTTTTTTTTAACAAATTTTGTGTATAACTCAGTGTATTCAGGATTTGTTGAATAATCCTTAATTAAAATGGAAATAACTGTTAATTAGATAAATAGCTTTTTAATAATGAATTAGTTGAGCTGTCGTGGTTGGAAATTTTTTTATTTTCTATTTCTTTTAAGACTTTTGAGGCTAATTGTTTTCCAAGTTCCACCCCCCACTGGTCATAACTGTAAATATTCCATATAATACCTTGCACAAAGATTTTATGTTCATACATAGCTATTAAAGACCCTAGGCTTTCAGGTGTTAATTGATCTATTACAAAAGTATTTGTAGGCCTATTACCTTCAAATATTTTAAAAGTTTTTAATGAATTGATTTCATGCTCACTTAGACCAGCATTTTTTAATTCATTAACAACAGTTTTTTCGGATTTACCCATCATTAAAGCTTCGGTTTGAGCAAAAAAATTAGACATTAATTTGTCGTGTTGAGTATTCTCTTTAAAAAGAGGTTTTTTAAAACCAATAAAATCACACGGAATTAACTTTGTTCCTTGATGAATTAATTGAAAAAAGGCATGTTGAGAATTTGTTCCAGTATCGCCCCAAATTATATTTCCGGTTTGGTATTTTACAGGATTTCCACCTCTATCAACACTTTTTCCGTTACTCTCCATAATGGCCTGCTGAAGATAAGCTGGTAATCTGCTTAAGTATTGTGTATAAGGAATTACCGCTTCTGTTTCGCATTCAAAAAAGTTGTTGTACCAGATACTTAAAAGTGCTAAAACAACAGGGATATTGTTTTCTAGTTTAGTATTTTGAAAATGATTGTCCATTTTATTAGCACCAGAGAGGAGTTTGTTAAAGTTTTCATACCCAACAGCCAAACTTATAGAAAGCCCCACTGAGCTCCAAAGAGAAAACCTTCCTCCAACCCAGTCGTTCATTGAAAAAACCATTTTTGAGTTAATTCCGAAATTTTCGATTTCAATTAGATTTGTTGAAACAGCAGCAAAATGTTTTGAGATTGCGTTTTTGTCTAGTTTTGAAATAAGCCAGTTTTTTATAGTATTAGCGTTAGAAATAGTTTCTTGAGTTGTAAAGGTTTTAGAAACTATAACAAATAGAGTAGTTTCAGGATTTAAATCCTTAATTATTTCTAAAACATGATCTCCGTCAACATTAGAAACAAAATGAGGTTTTAGTCTAGACGAGTAATGCTTTAACGCTTCAACAACCATAACGGGGCCAAGGTCTGAACCTCCAATCCCAATATTAACAACATCGGTAAATAATTTTCCTGTATGCCCTTTAAGATTTCCCGAAATAACATCGTTGGTAAATTTTTTTATTTGATTTCTAGTTTCTAAAATTGAAGGCACGACATCTAAGCCATTTACATTAATTTTTTTATTTCCATCTGTTCGAATAGCTGTATGTAAAACAGCTCTTTTTTCGGTTTCATTGATTACATCCCCACTGAACTGCTTTGAGATAGCGTCTTCTAAATCACATTCTTTCGATAAATCTATAAGTAGATTAAGAGTTTCATTGTCAATCCTATTTTTTGAAATATCGATATTAAAATCATTCCAACTCAAATTAAAATCAGATGGATTAGGTCTGGATGAAAGTAAGTTTTTAATTTCCTTATTTTCGATTTCTTTAAAATGAGCAGTTAACTTACTCCAAGATTTAGTTTTGGTTGGATTTATCTTTTTTAAAGTCATCTAATTGATTTTTTTTCAAAGGTAATGGATTCAATAGAATCAAGCTGATTTTTTACTGGCATCATATATTTTAAATACCTTTTCTTTAGTTCTTTAGAAATAGGCTTGGCTTCAGGAAGCTTTTGTTTTAAAGGATCAACTTGTTTTCCGTTTTTCCAGAACCTGTAACATACGTGGGGCCCACTAGTATTTCCTGTCATTCCGACTGTTCCAATATAATCGCCTTGTTTTACGAACTGACCAACCTTAACTCCTCTTTTATCCATATGCAGGTATTGAGTTGAATAAGTGCCGTTGTGTTTGATTTTAATATAGTTTCCATTAGAACGTGTATAGCTAGCTTTTGTTACTGTCCCACTAGCAGTAGCTCGTATAGGAGTTCCCCTAGGAGCAGCAAAATCAGTTCCTAAATGAGGTCTTATTCTTCCGTAATAAGCAATTTTTCTTTTTAAATTGTATCTTGATGAAATTCTGCTAAATTGAACCGGCGCCCTTAAAAACGCTCTTCTTAAATTTTTACCATTTTCATCGAAATATTCAAAAAGACCTCTTTTTGGATCAGTTTCAAATTCAATTGCATAAAAAGGTTTTCCTCTGTGTTCAAAATAGGCCGAATGAATTCTATTTAAACCAACGGCAATTGAATCATCAACAAACTTTGCAGAATAAATAATTTTAAAATTATCTCCCTTTTCAAGCCTGAAAAAATCGATTGTCCAAGCATAAATTTCAGAAAGTTCATTAGACAATAATGGAGAAAGTTTTTTTTCTTCCATAGTTTCGGACAAAGAGCTAGTTATAACCCCTTCCGCCTCAAACTCTTTTAATTTAACTGCTTTAGATTTTTTTTCAGCAAAAAGAGAATCAGTTAGAGATACAACAACGTAATCTATTAAATTAGGCTGGTATATAAGAACTTTAGGGGTCTTAACAGAATCTTTTGAGAAAAGTATAGTGTATGGTTTTCCTAAATTAATTCTTCTTACATCAAATACTTTTTTTGCTTTTTGAACAATGTTGTAAATCTGAGGATAAAAAAGGTTGTTGTTTTCTAAAATTGATCCAAATGAATCTCCTTTTTTAACCGTATCTCTTTTAACGGTATAATCATTTAAAGTGTATCCAAATTGTTTTACAATTTTTTCTTTTACTATTTTAGGCTTGTTAGTTTCAGGCTTTTCCTGACCACAGGATATTAAAAGAATACATATTAGAAGAGCAACAAATATTTTATTCATTTAATTTTATTTTAAAAGGATGTTTTAATCCACGAAATTCTTCCAAATCAGCTTCAATAGACCCAATTCTAAGTCCTGCTTCAATTTTCACAGGAAGCTTATTCTTGTCGTTACTAACCCACAAAGTTAAGCTTTCACTATCTCTAAAAACTCTTCCAGATTCTATATAGGGTCTAAATTTCAAACAATTTATTATACCAAACTTTGTGTAAACATCTTCATAACCTAAAAACTTCATTCTAAAAGGATAATTTTCAGCATCAAAAAAAATGTTAATTCGAATAAAATCGTTTTTTTTAAGCTTATTAACATCAAAATGGTTTCTAAGAAAATAAAATGTAGAGATTAAATCTTGAACATTTTGTTCAATTTTTACAGAACTCAATTTAGAGTTTTTAATATCATTAATATTGGCTAAGTTGCTTGAATAGTCGTAATTAATTTCTACATTTTTTGTATAGCCTCCTTCATAAATATTTCGAGTGGATTTAATAGGCTGAACTAAATCTTTATCAAAAAACGTTTTGTAAATATCATCAACTTTAAAAAACCACCTTGCGATACCAGTTGTTCTGCCTATTGCAGTAGCTTTAAATACGTTTTTACCATTAACAACATCCTCTTCAAGATTTAATGTGGCGTAACTAGCGTTAAACAGTCCATAATGAATCCTGAACTTTAGGGATTCTCCTGTTTTAAATGCATCAAATGATTTATTAATGAATGGCGCTTTTACTCCAGAATAACTCTGAGCATTAATTTGAAAACCAATAAAAAAAACAGTTAAACTCCAAAAAATTTTCAAGCGCATAGTTTGACAAAAATAATAAATACTAACTCATTGAATTTAAAAAATCTTTTAATTTTTTTGCTTTACTCTCTCCAACTTCACTAATCAGAAGCTCTAAAGAAGTTTCTTTTATATTTTTTAAAGATTTGAATCTTTTCAATAATGCAGTTTTTGTTTTTTCTCCAATTCCTGGAATTCCGTCAAAGGATGAAGTTAAGGCTTGTTTACTTCTTTTATTTCTGTGAAAATTAATTGCAAAACGGTGAGCTTCATTTCTCATTTGTTGAATTACTTTTAAAGTTTCTGATTTTTTATTCAAATACAAAGGGATAGGATCATTAGGATAAAAAATTTCTTCTAACCTTTTAGCAATACCTAAAATTGCGATAGTATTTTCTAAGTTTAGCTTTTTTAAAGCTTTTATTGAAGAGCTTAATTGACCTTTTCCGCCATCAATAATTATTAAGCTTGGCAAACTTAATTTTTCATCTAGCATTCGTCTGTATCTTCTATAAACAACCTCTTCCATAGAGGCATAGTCATCAGGTCCTTCAACAGTTTTAATATTAAAATGTCTATAATCTTTTTTTGAAGGCTTAGAATTTTTAAAAACAATACACGACGCTACAGGGTTTGAGCCCTGAATATTAGAATTATCAAAACATTCAATGTGAACAGGCATTTTATTTAATCTTAAATCAGTTTTCATTTGATTTAAAATTCTATTTGTGTGTCTTTCGGGATCAACTATTTGAACCTGTTTTAGTTTTTCAATTTTAAATTGCGTTGCATTTCTAACAGAAAGATCTAATAGTTTTTTATTATCACCTGCTTTAGGAAAAATAAATTTTAAATCTAAAATTTTGTCAAATTTAATATTAGAAATTACAGTATTGTTTTTTGAATTAAACTTGTCTCTTAAATTAACCAGAGTCATAAGTAAAAGCTTTCTATCTGTTTCTTCTAATTTTTTTTTGATTTCTACATTATGAAATCTAACAATTCGACCAAATGCAACTTGTAAATGATTAACATATGCATGAGAAGAATCTGAAATAATACTGAACACATCAATATTATTTAGTTTAGAACTAACTACTGTTGATTTGGATTGGTAATTTTCTAGAAGTTCTATTTTTTCCTTTGCTGACTGAGCTTTTTCAAATTGTAAACAGTCTGATGCGGTTTTCATTTCATTTTTGAAATAGTTTAAAGAACTCGACAAATTTCCTTTCAAAAAATCTCTAATATTAGAAATATAAACATCATAATCCTCTTCTTTTTGATGTCCTTCACATCCTCCTAAGCAATTACCTATATGGTATTCTAGACAAACTTTATATTTCTTTTCGACTATGTTTTTTTCTTTTAAATCATAATGACATGTTCTAAGGGAATAAAGGGTTGAAAAAACTCCCATAATTGTTCTTACGGTTTTGTAATTCGTGAAAGGCCCAAAATACTCAGAACCGTCTTTTTCAACTCTTCTCGTTGTTAAAACCCTTGGAAAAGCTTCTTTTTTTATTACAATCCATGGATAAGTTTTGTCATCACGCAGTAAAATATTGTATTTAGGTTGATATTTTTTAATTAGAGAATTTTCTAACAGTAACGCATCTGATTCAGTCGAAACTACAATATGTTTAATTTCATGTATGTTTTTAACTAAATTTTTAGTCTTCCTAGAACCAACGTTTTTTTGAAAATATGAGGCAACTCTTTTTTTTAAATTTTTAGCCTTTCCAATGTAAATTATTTTGTCTTCTTTATTGAAAAACTGGTATACCCCAGGTTCTGAGGGCATAGTAGAAAGCTCAATTTTTAAAGAAGTACTAATCACGGTTTAAAATTAATTCTTTTATCTTTGTGACACTTAATAAATCTATGGAAACTGAATTTTTTATTGCAATAATTGTAACAAATATTTGTTTTATTGGAGTTGCGTATCTAACAAATGAAAATAATGCAGATATGTTATTAGCTGGTTATAATACTATGTCTAAAAAAGAAAAAGAAGCTTTTGATTTAAAAAATTATTTAGTTTTTTTCAAAAAGTTTTTTATAAACCTTGCAATATATTCCTCATTAATTTTCTTGATTTTTTATACAGCTTTTGATGAATCTACAGCAAGT
>JABJFE010000050.1 GCA_018662905.1 Flavobacteriaceae bacterium | reverse complement strand
TCAGGAAAAGCTTCATTTTTCAAAGCTGATGTATCAGACCATAATATGGTTGAAAATTTAATGAAATTCGTTGTTGAAAAACATGGAAGATTAGATGTGGCTATTAACAATGCAGGCGTTGGAGGTGACTTTGCAAAGATTACAGACCTTACTATTGAATCTTGGGATAAAACAATGTCTGTTAATTCTTCCGGAGTTTTTTATTGTGTAAAAAATCAAATACCAATAATGTTAAAACAAGGAGGTGGTGTTATACTTAATACATCCTCAATTGCAGGAATTAGAGGACTTCCAAATGCAACTGCCTACTCCGCAAGTAAACATGCCGTAGTTGGTATTACTAAAACTGTTGCTATGGAATACGCTAAACATAATATAAGAGTCAATGCTATCTGTCCTGTATTCACAGTGACTCCTATGTTTGACCCTGAAGCTATGGATAAATTAAAATCAGGTATTTCTGAAAAATTAAAAGCAAACATTCCTATGAAACGCTTTGCCGATGTTATGGAACAAGTTAATTCAATGTTATGGCTTTGTTCTAATGAAGCTAGTTTTATTACAGGGCAAGCCATTTCAGTAGACGGAGGAATTACAGCTTAGTTAATAATATGGAACAAAAAGTCAGAAAAGGCGAAGAATTAAATGAAATTAATCTTAAAAGATTTCTAAAAGAAAACGGATTAATTTCAAAAATAAAAAGTGATTTAGGTGTTTTACAATTTTCTAATGGATTTTCAAATCTAACATACCAACTTAATATAGAGGATAAAGAATACGTTATAAGAAAACCACCAAAAGGTGCTGTTTACGGTCACGATATGGGCAGAGAGTATAAAGTGCTCAAAGGCTTAAACAATGGCTTTAATAAGGCTCCTATTGTTTACGCATATACTGATAATATTAATATAATTGGAACTCCATTTTATATAATGGAAAAAGTTAATGGAAGAATAATAACACCTAGAGAATTAAAAGAAAGAACAATTCCTTCAAAAGATTATTCAACTATTTCGAAGACATGGTTAGATACAATGGTTGAGTTACATAACCTGGACTATAACAAGTTAGGGCTATCAGATCTTGGAAAACCTGAGGGTTATGTAGAAAGACAAGTTAGAAATTGGGGAAAACAGTATTTAAAAGTAGCAACAGATGATATAAAAGAAGCTAAGTTAATAATGAACTGGCTAAATGAAAACCAACCTAAACAATATAAGCACAGTTTAATACACAACGATTATAAATACGATAATGTAGTTTTTAGTTCAAATTCATGGACTAAGATCAATTCAATTTTAGATTGGGAAATGTGTACAATTGGAGATCCATTAATGGACTTAGGAACATCAATCGCTTATTGGGCAATGGCATCTGATCCTAAAAGTCTTAAAGGTGCCTTTGATTATCCTACTTCAATCAAGGGAAATCCTACTAGACTTGAAATTATAAAAATGTATGAAAAACAGACTGGAGAACCTGTAAATAATTTAGTATTCTATTATGTTTTTGGGCTTTTTAAAATAGCTGTAATCGTTCAACAAATATATTACCGATATAACAAAGGATTAACTACTAATGAAAAATTCAAAGACTTAAATAAAATCACTAATATACTTTGCAAAACAGGATGGCAATCTGTTCAAACAAATAGAATTGAAAATCTTTTTTAATGAGTAAGATATATTTGTTTAGACACGCTCAAGCTTCAATAGGAAAAGCAAATTATGATGTTTTATCTCCAAAAGGTGAATTACAGGCTGCAGAATTAGGAAAATTTTTATGTAAAGAAAAAATTGTTTTCAATAAAGTATATGTTGGCAATCTTAGAAGACAAAAACATACATTAGAAATTGTTTCTAAACAATACAATAAAAATGGGTTAACTATACCTAAACCGATAGTTTTAGAAGATCTAAATGAGCATCAAGCAACTGAAGCAATGAAATCTGAGTTTCCCAAATTATTAAATGATCCTTATCTAAAGTCTTTAAAAAATAAAATAGAAAATAATCCTGAAAAACAACATTCATATATGATGTTAGGATTTAAATATTTTTTACACAAATGGGTTAAAAATGAAATTATTGTTGA
This sequence comes from Flavobacteriaceae bacterium, assembly GCA_018662905.1. GTDB lineage: Bacteria > Bacteroidota > Bacteroidia > Flavobacteriales > Flavobacteriaceae > MAG-121220-bin8. Next base: position 1,511 of record JABJFE010000050.1, on the reverse strand, counting down.
GGGAATTATTTCGTGGAAAGAATTTAGATCTAACTCAATTAATGCATTAAAAACAATTATATCTGAAATTGAAAAAGGGGAGCAAATAGCAGTATTTTCTTCAGGCGGCACAATAAGCTCTATAATTGGTGAAGTACTTCAACTAAAGGATGAAATTAAAATTGCTGATTTAAATTTTTCTGTTAGGAATACATCCTACTCTACTCTACTCTATTCAAATGATGAAATCAATCTTTTATCATTTAATGAATTACCTCATTTAAAAGAGGATATGATAACCTTTGTTTAATATTATGTTATATGAGAAAAGATCTAAATGAATTTTATAAAAGAAAAGAATTTTTAAAAGATGAAAACAGATCTGAATCTGTAAAAAAAAGACACAACAAAGGAAGCAGAACTGCAAGAGAAAATATCACGGATTTATGTGATAAAAACTCTTTTAATGAATTAGGATCTTTAATAACAGCAGCTCAAACTAAAAGATTTTCTAAAGAAGAATTGATTAAAAAAACTCCCGCTGATGGTCTAGTTGCTGGTATTGGAAATATTAACGGCAAAATATTTCGAGAAGAAATTTCAAAATGTTGTGTAATGAGCTATGATTACATGGTTCTTGCTGGTACTCAAGGAGGCTTTAATCATAAAAAAACTGACAGACTTATTTCAATTGCCAAAAAAGGAAATCTACCAATTATATTTTTTGTGGAAGGAGGTGGTGGAAGACCAGGAGATGTAGATTTTGATGCAATTAATTCAGGTGGTTTAGATCTACCCACTTGGACTGAATATGCAAAATTAAGTGGAAAAGTACCTAGAATTTCAATTGTTTCAGGAAATTGCTTTGCAGGAAACGCAGCAATAGCAGGCTGTTCAGACGTGATAATAGCAACTAAAAATAGTTCTATTGGAATGGCAGGTCCTGCTATGATAAAAGAGGGAGGTTTGGGAGATTTTAAAGCTAGTGAAATCGGACCATCAAAAATTCAATATGAAAACGGAGTAATAGATATATTGGTTGAAAACGAAAAAGATGCAGTAGAAAAAGCCAAACAATATCTATCTTATTTTCAAGGTAATAACCCAAAGTGGAAAGTTGGAGATCAAAATAAATTACATAATTTAATTCCCGAGGATAGAAAATATGCATATGATGTAACTAAAATTCTTGATTTAATTTTTGATCAAAATTCAGTTTTAGAATTAAGAGGAGGCTTTGCGAAAAATATGATTACATCATTTGCTAGAATTGACGGTAAACCAGTTGGTATAATTGCAAATAGTACTAAACATCTTGGAGGGGCAATTGATAGTGATGCATCTGAAAAAGCTTCAAGATTTATGCAGTTATGTGATGCTTTTAATCTTCCATTAGTATCATTTTGTGATACTCCTGGGTTTATGGTAGGACCAACTCACGAAAAACTAGCACTAGTAAGAAAGACATCAAGATTTTTTATTAATGGAGCTAACTTAAATGTTCCTATTATTACAATAATACTTAGAAAAGC
>JABJFE010000159.1 GCA_018662905.1 Flavobacteriaceae bacterium | reverse complement strand
GAAGCTGCAAAAATATCTTTTGTTCCTAAAAAATTAAAAATAATTTCTTATTCAAGAATTGAAGATTTAATCAAAAATCTATTTAAGGAGCAGGGTTAGGAATAATTTTATGAACTTCATTAATGTCTTTCAAAGCATCTTCGCTTAAATCAATGTTTATACTTTCAATATTTTCTTTCAATTGATTTAGTTTAGACGCACCAATTATGTTACTTGTTACAAATGGTCTAGAATTTACAAATGATAAGGCCATTTGAGTTAATGACAAATCATGTTTTTTTGAAATATTATAATACATACTGGTAGCTTTCATAGAATTTTCGCCAGAAAATCTACTTAAATTTGGGAATAATTTTAACCTACTGTCTTCGGGCATATTTCCATTTAAATATTTACCGCTTAATACTCCAAAACCAAGCGGAGAATAAGCCAGTAAACCAACATCTTCTCTCATGCAAATTTCTGAATTTCCAATCTCAAAAAGTCTATTTAAAAGTGAATAAGGATTTTGAATAGTAATTGTTTTAGGCAATTTTTTCTTAGACAATTCTAAATATTTCATAAAAGCCCATGGATTTTCATTTGATATTCCAATTTGCCTTACTTTTCCACTTGATATAATTTCTTTTAAATTAAAAAGTACATTTTCAAAATTATCTTCCCATTTATCATTAAATGAGGAATCAAAATCTCTTTTCCCAAATGTATTAGTAATTCTTTCCGGCCAATGAAGTTGATATAAATCTATATAATCTGTTTTAAGGCGTTTTAAGCTTTCATCAACAGCTGAACTCAAAGCAGATTTTGTAAACCCAGTCGTTCTTATATGTTTAGTATAATCGCCGGGACCTGCAATTTTAGTTGCTAATACAATTTGATCTCTATTGTTTTTTTTACTCATCCATTTTCCAATTATTTTTTCAGTATCTGCATATAGTTCTGCAGTGGCAGGAACAGGATACAACTCTGCAGTATCAATAAAATTAATTCCCATATCAGTTGCTAAATCCATCTGATCAAACCCTTCTTTTTCTGAGTTTTGATTTCCAAATGTCATAGTACCAAGACATATTTTGCTAACCTTAATATTTGTAGAAGGTAAAAAAGTATATTTCATTTATTTATAAATTTAATTCAACAACTATTGGACAATGATCAGAATGAACAATCTTGTCTAAAATTGTCGAAGATTTAATTTTATCACTTAATGTATTTGAAACCAAATTATAATCAATTCTCCATCCTTTATTGTTTACTCTAGAGTTGGCTCTATAACTCCACCAGCTATAACTGTCAGGGTCTTTGTTGAGTTTTCTAAAGGAGTCTGTAAAGCCCATACCCATAAAATCTGACAACCATTCTCTTTCCCAAGGAAGAAAACCTGATATTTTAGAATTTCTAATAGGGTCATGTATGTCAATTGCTTCATGACAAATGTTATAATCTCCACATATTACTAAATTTGGAATGTCTTCTTTTAATTTTCCAATATAAGCCATGAACTCTTTCATATATTGAAATTTGTATTCGAGTCTAGCTACATTAGTTCCTGATGGTAAATAAAGACTCATTACTGAAATTTTTTCAAAATCAATTCTTAGGTTTCTACCTTCAAAATCCATGTGGTCAATTCCTGTTCCGTATTCAATATGATTAGGCTTGTATTTTGACAATATCGCTACTCCACTATATCCTTTTTTTTGTGCAGAAAACCAATAATTATAATTGTATCCTATTTCCTGAAAAAGATTTAAATCTAACTGATCAGTATTAGCTTTAATTTCTTGAATACAAATTACATCTGTATTTGAGTTTTTAAGCCATTCTATAAAACCTTTTTTTATAGCAGCCCTAATTCCATTAACATTATAAGAAATGATTTTCATTTTAAAATATTAACCAAGATTTTAAATCTAATTCAGTTTTTATTTTATTTTTTACTTCTTGGACTGTTAATCTCTGTTGCTTCATTGTATCTCTATCTCTAATAGTTATTGTTCCGTCTTCAAGAGACTGATGGTCTACAGTCAAACAATAAGGGGTTCCTAAAGCATCTTGCCTTCTATATCTTCTTCCAATAGCATCTTTCTCATCATAAACACAATTATAATCCCACTTAAATTCTTCTAATATTTGTTTTGATAATTCCGGAAGACCATCTTTTTTCAACAAAGGGAGAACTGCAACTTTTTTAGGAGAAAGGATTTTTGGAAATTTTAATAAAGTTCTAAAAGAGCCGTCTTCAAGTTTTTCTTCAATTAGAGATTTTGAAAAAACAGCTAAAAACATTCTATCTAAACCTATTGACGTTTCAAGAACATAAGGCGTAAAGCTTTCGTTAGAAATTGTATCAAAATATTTTATTTTTTTTGAAGAAAATTTTTCATGACTAGTAAGGTCAAAATCAGTTCGAGAGTGAATTCCCTCGAGTTCTTTAAACCCAAATGGAAAATTAAACTCAATATCACAAGCGGCATCGGCATAATGGGCAAGTTTATCGTGATCATGAAATCTGTAATTGTCTTCTCCTAATCCCAGCGAAAGGTGCCATGCTAATCTATTTTTTTTCCATTTAGCATACCATTCTTGTTGAGTTCCTGGTTTAATGAAAAACTGCATTTCCATTTGTTCAAACTCTCTCATTCTGAATATAAATTGTCTAGCCACAATTTCATTTCTAAATGCTTTACCTATTTGAGCTATCCCAAAAGGAATTTTTAATCTGCTAGTTTTTTGAACATTTAGAAAATTAACAAAAATACCTTGAGCAGTTTCAGGTCTTAAGTAAAGGTCCATCGCACTTTCAGCAGATGCACCTAATTTGGTGCCAAACATTAAATTGAATTGTTTTACATCTGTCCAGTTTTTTGACCCTGAAACAGGGCATGCAATTTCTAAATCTTCTATTAACTTTTTTAAAGCTTTTAGGTCATCATTTTCTAAAGATTCACTAAAAACATTAGTAATATCACTGATTTTCTTATTATAATTTAAAATTCTTGAATTTGTTGAAACAAACTGTTCTTCATCAAAGTCTTCGCCAAATCTTTTTTTTGCTTTTGAGATTTCTTTTTGAATTTTATTGTCAATTTTAGAAAGATAATCTTCAATTAAAACATCTGCGCGATATCTTTTTTTTGAGTCCTTATTGTCAATTAACGGATCATTAAATGCATCAACATGACCAGATGCTTCCCATATTTTAGGGTGCATCAAAATAGCTGAATCTATATTTACAATGTTATCGTTTAATTGAACCATAGCCTTGAGCCAATAATCCTTAATATTATTTTTAAGATCTGTACCATTTTGCCCGTAATCATATACTGCGCTTAGACCATCATATATTTCGCTAGATTGAAAAACAAATCCATATTCTTTAGCGTGGGAAATTACTTTTTTAAACTTATCATCTGTACTCATAAAACAAAAATAAGAGTAAAATTCTATATATATTCTATTTATTCAATTAAAATAGAATTAGAGAAAATAATTGTTATTTTGCTTTAATATAAAACAATGAAAAAAATAAAATTAATTTTTTTGGTTCTAATTTGCACCTCATTAATTAATTGTGCTAAAAGGGGAATCCCTGAAGGTGGCCCAAAAGATGAAGATCCTCCAATTCTAGTCAACGCTGAACCAGTAGAAAACTCAATAAATTTTGATCAAAAAAGAATACGACTTTATTTTAACGAATACATAAAGCTTAAGGATTTTAGAAAACAACTTGTTGTATCTCCCCCACTTGATAAAAGTTTTTATTCAATTAGCCCTCAATCTGGAGCATCAAAATATATTCAAATAGACATAAAAGAAAAACTCGACAAAGACAATACTTACGTTTTTAATTTTGGTCAAAGTGTGGTAGATAACAATGAAGAAAATAAGCTTCCGTTCTTTAAATACGCTTTTTCTACAGGGGAATATGTTGATTCACTACATGTCTCGGGTAATATTACTAGTTCTCTTGAAAGAAAGTCCGATGATTTTATTTCAACTTTTTTATATCCTGTAAATAAAAACTATACTGATTCAATAATATTCAATGGATTACCAAATTACGTAGGTAGCACTCTTGATTCGACCAATTTTAAAATGACAAACTTAAAAAAAGGAGAATATTTGTTAGTAGCCCTAAAAGATGAAAATAGTAATTATAAGTTTGATCCTGAATTTGAAAAAATTGGATTTATTGATGATTTCATAAACCTACCCACAAATGAAAGTTTAGAAATAAAATTATTTAAAGAGGAGGTTTCTTTTAAAAGTTTTAAACCATTTTTAGAGTCAGAAAATAGAATAGGCTTTGGATTTAAAGGTGATTACAAGGGTGCTGAAATTAAATTGATAGATGATAAAAAAACAGAATCCATTATTACTAAAAATAAAAGTTCAGACACTTTAAATTACTGGTTTAAAACTATTAAATACGATTCTTTAAAGTTCATTGTAAAAACGCCTAAATATAAGGAAAGATATACATTGAAATTTAAGGAAATGGATAAAGATTCTTTAGTAATTAGTCCTTCAACTAAATCAGTTTTAGAACTAAATGACAAGTTTAAAATATTAAGTAATATTCCATTAACTTATGTTGATAAAAAATATATCAATGTTTTAAATAAAGATTCTCTTTTAGTTCCTTTTAAAGTTGAGATAGATAAAAACAAATTTGATTTAAATTTTGATTTTGAATTATTGCCCAACGATAATTATATCATTAACCTATACCCAAATGCAATTGTAGATTTTTTTGATGCAACAAATGATACTGTTAGCTATAAATTTAAAACCAAAAGTAGGACAGATTACGGAACCTTAAAACTTGGAATAACTAATGTGAAAGAATTTCCTGTCATAGTTCATTTAACTAATAATAAGGATGAAATAATTAGAAAAAAAATATTGAACTCTTTTGATGATTCTTGTGTTTTTGAGTATTTAAAACCTGCTGATTATTTTGTAAAAATCATCTTCGACAAAAATAAAAATCAAAGTTGGGATACTGGAAGTTTTGTAAATAGAATACAGCCTGAAAAGGTGTTTCACTACGAAGAAGAATTTGTAATTAGAGCAAATTGGATACTTGAAGAAAAAATTGTTATAAAATGAAAAAGATTTCCATCATAATTTTGGTTATTCTTGGACTATATATATTTAATATTTTTTTGAGTACAGGTTATTTTAGAATAATTGAAAATAAGTTCGAAGGGGAAATATTCACTAAAATAAATATTGTTGGAGCAGAAGATATTACTATAAATCACGTTGATAGTTTTGCTATAATATCTTCAACAAAAAGAAAAGCTTTTCCTGCAAATGAACAAGAAAAAGGAGGCCTATATTATATCGATTTAAAGAAAATTGAATCAGAACCTATTCTTCTTACAAAAGAATTTAATAAACCATTTGCTCCTCATGGAATTTCAATTTTCAGAACAGACAGCATTACTACAATTGCTGTTGTAAACCATACTATTGAAAAAGAGTATATAGAAGTTTTTAAACTAATTGGAACTAAACTTACTCATTTAAAAACGCTTGATAATCCGATGATTTTAAGTCCAAACGATGTTGTGTTAATTAATGAAAATAGTTTGTATTTCACTAACGATCACAAGTATAAATATGGATTATTACGTTTAGCTGAAGATTATTTAGGGCTACCTATTTCAAATGTTGTTTTTTTTGACGGATTGAAATTCAAGGAAGTGGCAAATGGGATACCATTTGCTAATGGAATTAATTATAATTCAAAAAAAGAATTGCTTTTTGTTGCTTCTCCTAGAAAGTTTTATATAAAAGTGTTTAAAAAAAATCATGATAATTCTTTGTCTTTTGTTGAGGATATTTACTGTGGAACAGGTGTGGATAATATTGAATTTGATACAGATAACAATCTGTGGGTAGGAGCCCATCCAAGTCTTCTACATTTTGATTCGTATTCAAAAGGCAACAGTGAATTTGCACCATCAGAAATTATATCAATAAAATACATTGAAAAGAATAATTATATTAAAGAAAATATTTATTTAGAAAAAGGACAAGCTATGTCTGGATCTACAGTTGCCGCACCTTTTGGAAATATAATCCTAATGGGAAATGTAATGGATGATCATTTTCTTGTGTTAAGAAAATAATTTAATATCTAAGATGAAATTTTAGCTTTTAAGAATTCTCTATTCATTCTAGCAATATTCTCCAATGATATTCCTTTAGGGCATTCTACCTCACATGCCCCGGTATTTGTACAGTTACCAAAGCCTTCTTCATCCATTTGTTTTACCATATTCAAAACTCTATCATTCGCTTCTACTTTACCTTGTGGAAGAAGAGAAAACTGCGAAACTTTTGCGGATACAAATAACATTGCACTTGAATTCTTACATGTAGCGACACAAGCCCCGCAGCCTATACATGTAGCGGCATCAAATGCCTTATCAGCACTATTTTTTTCTATTGGAATAGCATTAGCATCTTGTGTGTTTCCTGATGTATTTACAGAAATATAACCTCCTGCATGTTGAATTCTATCAAATGAAGATCGATCCACGACTAAATCTTTTATAACTGGAAAAGAATTTGCTCTAAATGGCTCAATATGAATTGTGTCTCCATCTTTAAATTTTCTCATGTGCAACTGACATGTAGTAACAAGTCTATCTGGTCCGTGAGCTTCTCCATTAATAAACATAGAACAAGAACCACATATTCCTTCTCTACAATCGTGATCAAAAGCTACAGGATCAATCTCTTTTTCAGTTAATTGTTCGTTAAGAACATCCATCATTTCTAAAAATGACATATCTGGTGAAATATTTTCAATATCGTAAGAAACAATTTTACCTTTTTCAGAAGAATTTTTTTG
>JABJFE010000072.1 GCA_018662905.1 Flavobacteriaceae bacterium | reverse complement strand
TCTTCTTGAAATGATTATCCCAGTTGTAAAAACATATCCATCAGAAGCAGGTGCATATTCAGTGAATAATGGTCTTCAAGTACTTGGAGGATACGGTTTTTGTTCTGATTTCATTCTTCAACAATACTACAGAGACATTAGGATTTCTTCAATATATGAGGGAACTACAGGAATACAATCTCAAGATTTACTGGGAAGAAAAATAACAATGAATAATGGCGAAGGATTAAAACTATTGTTAAATGAAATATTAACAACTGTAGCTAAAGCCAATAATCATCCTGAATTAAAACCTTATGCTGAATCTATTTCTGAAAAAATTAAACTTTCTGAAAAAGTTTTAACATCATTAATGCCTCATGCATTAAAAGGAGATTTTGAAAAATACTTAGCAGATGCAAGTGTGTTTATGGAATTTTTTAGTCTAATAATTGTTGCTTGGAACTGGCTTGAAATTGCAACAGATTCACAGGAAGCTTTAGTTAATGGAGATAAAAAATATTCTCAAATATTTTATAACAGTAAGATAGAAACAATGAAGTATTTCTTTAATTATGAATTACCTAAAACCGTAAGTCACTCTGAAATATTAATGAATCCATCTTCTGTTACAATTAAAAAAGATGAAGAAATATTAATATAAATTATTTCTTGTTGTGTGAACCATCACAAAATCCATTAGGATCTATTGAATTTCCACAACCGCATTTTGGTTTATTAGACATAATTAGTATTTTTCATTAAATGGACAAGTTTCATGCCAAATAAAAAATTGAATCATATTAAATTATAAAGTTTAATTTTATTACTTTAATTAAAAAAATAATTATGGAATACGCAAAACCTATTATCCAATTAATTCTTGCTTTAGGAATATATAATGTTTGGATTATAAACTACACTAAAGGATCTAAGTACAGAGGAGGAAAATCAAATAATATGTCTGAGGAATTTGAAGCCTATGGATTTAAAAGTTGGTTTATGAAGATTATAGGATTTTCAAAATTAACTTTAGCAACATCACTAATTGCTGGTTATTGGTTTCCTTATTTAGTAGATCCTTCTGCATTTTTAATAGGTACCCTAATGGTTGGAGCTCTTTTTGCTCATCTTAAAATAAATGATCCATTTGTAAAATCAATTCCTGCTTTAATAATGCTGATTTTATGTTCTACCTTAATAATACTGTAATTCAGAGATAGTTTAATCAAATTAGTATTATAATACTTTGATTTCTTCTGATATAAATTAATTTTGCAAAAAAATATACTATATGGCTTTTAATATTGAAATGATCAAAAAGGTTTATGATGAGTTAAAAACTAAAGTAGATAAAGCACGTGAGCTTACTCAAAGTCCATTAACGCTTTCAGAAAAAATACTTTATTCACACCTTTGGAACGATAAATTAAATTCTCCTTTTAAAAGAGGTGAAGATTATGTTGATTTTGCTCCTGACAGAATAGCTTGTCAAGACGCTACCGCTCAAATGGCTCTTTTACAATTCATGCAAGCTGGAAAGAATAAAGTTGCAGTACCAACAACTGTTCATTGTGATCATTTAATACAAGCTTCTGTTGGAGCTAGTAAAGATTTACAATCAGCATTAAACAACAGTAATGAAGTCTTTAATTTTTTAGAATCAGTTTCTAATAAGTATGGAATTGGTTTTTGGAAACCAGGAGCCGGAATTATTCATCAAGTTGTATTGGAAAACTATGCGTTTCCAGGCGGAATGATGATAGGAACGGATTCACATACCGTTAACGCAGGAGGACTTGGAATGGTAGCTATTGGAGTTGGAGGTGCAGATGCTGTTGATGTAATGGCCGGAATGCCTTGGGAATTGAAATTTCCAAAATTAATTGGTATTAAGTTAACTGGAAAACTATCTGGTTGGACAGCACCAAAAGATGTTATTTTAAAAGTAGCCGGTATATTAACTGTAAAAGGTGGTACAGGTGCTATTATAGAATATTTTGGACCCGGAGCTAATTCAATGTCTTGTACTGGAAAAGGTACAATATGTAATATGGGAGCTGAAGTTGGGGCTACTACATCTACATTTGGATACGATGAATCAATGGAGAGATACTTAAGATCTACAGATAGAAATGATATAGCAGATGCTGCAAATCAAGTAAAAGAATACCTTACAGCTGATCCAGAAGTTTATGAAAATCCTGAAAAATATTTTGATCAGGTGATAGAAATTAATCTTTCCGAATTAATGCCACATGTTAACGGCCCTTTTTCACCAGATATTGCCACACCCATAAATGAAATGAGTGCTAAATCTAAAGAAAATGATTGGCCAATAAAAGTTGAATGGGGATTAATAGGATCTTGTACAAACTCATCATATGAAGATTTATCTAGAGCAGCTTCTATAGCTCAACAAGCTATTGATAAAAACCTTGCTACTAAAGCCGAATTTGGCATAAACCCAGGTTCAGAACAAGTAAGGTTCACAGCAGAAAGAGATGGGTTTTTAAATATTTTTGAAGATTTAAATGCAAAAATATTTACAAACGCTTGTGGTCCCTGTATTGGACAATGGGCAAGAGAAGGCGCAGATCTAAAAGAAAAAAATACTATAGTTCACTCTTTTAATAGAAATTTTGCCAAAAGAGCAGACGGAAATCCAAATACACATGCCTTTGTTGCATCGCCTGAAATGGTAGCAGCAATAGCAATTTCAGGAAGATTAGACTTTAATCCTTTAACTGACTCTTTGATTAATTCTAATGGAGAAAAGGTTATGCTGGATGAGCCAACAGGATGGGAATTACCACCAAAAGGTTTTGAAGTTGAAGACTCCGGATATTTAGAACCAGTTGAAGATGGATCTGACATAAATGTTGTAGTTGATGATAAATCTAAAAGATTACAATTATTAGATCCGTTTAAACCATGGGATGGAAAGAACATTACAAATGCTAGGTTATTAATAAAGGCACTTGGAAAATGTACAACTGATCATATATCTATGGCTGGACCTTGGCTAAAATACAGAGGACATTTAGATAACATTTCGAACAACTGTCTAATTGGAGCTATTAATGCCTACAATGAAAAAACTAATTTTGTAAAAAACCACTTAAATGGTGAATATCAAGGCGTTCCTGACACTCAAAGAGATTATAAGAAAAATGGAATAGACACTATTGTTGTAGGTGATCATAATTACGGTGAAGGTTCTTCTAGAGAACATGCTGCAATGGAACCTAGACATCTTGGAGTAAAAGTTGTTCTTGTTAAATCTTTTGCCAGAATTCATGAGACTAACCTAAAGAAGCAGGGTATGCTTGGAATTACTTTTAGCAATGAGGCTGATTATGATTTAATCCAAGAAGATGACCTTTTCAACTTTGTTGATTTAGAATCGTTTAGCCCTGGAAAACAAATAACTATTGAAATCGTACATTCTGACGGAACTAAAGACCTTATTAAAGCTGACCACACTTATAACACTCAACAAATTGAATGGTATAAAGAAGGTTCTGCTTTAAATTTAATTAAAAAAGGAAACTAAGTTTATTCCGGAGCAATTTCAAACTCTAGACCATTTAAGTCTTCTGTGATTTGGATTTGACAACCTAATCTAGAATTTGGCTTTATGTGAAATGCCTCTGAAAGCATGGCTTGCTCGTTATCAGAAATGTTTTCAAGTAAGTTTTCAGACTTTACATAAACATGGCATGATGCGCACATAGCCATTCCTCCACATATACCTTCAACAGGAAACTCATAACTTTTGCAAGCCTCCATTAAATTCATGTTCATGTCTGTTGGAACAATTATAGAATGTTTTTTTTGATCTCTGTCTATAATATGAATTTTAATATCAGACATATATAAAATTATTTTTCAAATATTATTGAAGAAGCTCCTCCACCTCCATTACAAATAGCAGCAGCAGCGTACTTAGAATTTTTTACTTCACAAATTTAATTTAGCAAAGCTCTAATTTAAGTATTTTAATTAAAACTCTATTGTGTTTTAAACGAGTAAACAATGGAGTAACTAGCGTTAGTTCCGTCTGATGT
>JABJFE010000030.1 GCA_018662905.1 Flavobacteriaceae bacterium | reverse complement strand
TACAAGAACAAAATCTCCAGTATTTTCACTAATAAAAGTAAAAACTCCGGTTTCTTTTCTGTAATAAATAGATCCATTCAAAGTTAGTTTTTCATATCTTTTTAAATATCCTAAATCTATTCCGTTTGAATAGGTAGGATCTATATTTGGATTACCTTGAAAAATATTGGTTGCACTCGATTTGGATGGGAATGGATTAATAAAATATGATCTAGCTCTTCTAATTCTTCGATTGTATCCAAAAGTTATAGTTTCGTTTTCTTTAATTTGATAAGATAAATTTAAAGTAGGAAAGAAATCATTATAGTTTTTAACATTGTTAGTATTGTTAGCTAACTGTTTAACAGTCGTTTTAGATTCTTCGTATCTTAAACCCAAGAGAAAAGAAAACTTATTTTTTTTATTTCCATACTGCGTGTAAAAAGCATTAACTTTTTCGTTGTAAAGAAGAGTGTTACTAAGATTTAGATCATTAATAAAATTACCATTTAAGTCTTCATTTTCTGCCAGGTAGTCAATATCTTGATACTGATTACTTCTTCTAAATCCAAGTTCAAATTGCCCGTCTTTTTTAATTGGTAAAACATAATCTATTTTAAACAGTTCGCTTTCTTGAATTTCATCCGTATTAACCTTTTCACTTAAGTATTTAGTAAATACTGGCTTTAATTGAGAATTTGAAATAAATCCATTTTCATTTTCTGAAGATTTTTCTTTTTGATAGTCAATGGTTAACACATGCCCTTCTTTGTTAAAATCATGTGTTAGATTAATTGAAAATTCATTAGTATCATCAATTTCTGATTCTTTCTCTAACCTTTCAGAAAATTTGGATATTGTATTAAAATTTTGATTAACATTATTAGTGTTATTTGTAAAACCATCACTTTTTCTTGATACGTATGAGCCAACTAAACTAGTTTTATCAGAAATAAAATATTCAATTCCAGTATTTAAATAATTTGAGTTTCTTTCTGAATCTCTAACACCATTTTCATTTAAAAAATTATTAATTGCTTGATCTGTATAGTATTCTGTTTCATTTATAAAACTTCCCTCACTAGTTCTTGTATTATAGCCTACGTTATTAAAAAAATTAAGTTTTTTTGTTCTATAATTCAAATTAGCGGAAACTCCATATCGTTCTGGATACCCACTATTAAGTGATAGAGATCCGTTGAATCCAGTTAATTTACTTCTTCTTAATATTATATTAATAATCCCTGCAGTTCCTTCGGCATTATACCTGGCTGATGGAGAAGTGATTACTTCAACTTTTTCAACACTTTCAGAGGGAAATTGTTTTAGTGCTTCATTACTGCTTATTCCAACAAGTCCTGATGGTTTGCCGTTTATTAAAATTCTTACACTTTCATTACCTCTTAAAGATACATTGCCCTCAATATCAACTTCGACAGATGGAAGGTTGTCTAAAACATCACTAACGCTACTGCCTTTTAAAGTCAAGTCTTTTCCAATATTGTAAACAGTTTTATCTAGTTTTATTTCAATTTCAGTTTTTTCGCCAATAACTTCAATTTCCTCTAACATATTTTCATCAATTGAAAGCTCGATTGTTCCTAAATCCAAAGGATCATTAACAGTAATATTTCTGTAATACTTTATTTTAAATGATATAAATTCTACTTTAAAATCATAATTACCCTTATTAAGTTCAATACTGAATTCACCATTACTGTCGGAAATTACCCCATTTACAGCTTTTTCTGAATTCACATTAAATACACTTATGGTTGCATATTCTAATGGAATATTTGTTTCTGAATCAGTAATAGTTCCTGTAACTATAACTTTGTTATTTTGTGAGTGTAATAGACTAGTAGATATGAATAAAAAAAATAATAGTAATTTTTTCATAATGTAATTAAATCAAAGATCTTGCCAATCAAGATATAATTTAAGACAATGAAAATCTATAATAGTTTAATTTAAATAATTTTATTTATTTCCTCAGCTGGAATTGCTATTATAGCTTTGGTTTTTGAAATAAAAATAGGTCTTTTAATCAATTTTGAAAATTCATGTAAAAGATCTGTTATTTCATTATTTGAGAGTTTTTTAGATTTATAATTTTCTTTCCATATTTTTTCTTGAGTTCTTACAAGATCTATTGGATTTACACTTAATTTATCCATAATATCTTTTATCTGATTTATTTCTAAACCATCATTCATATATAATATGGCTTCAAAATCAATATTATTAGATTTTAAAAATTTAAATGCTTCTCTAGATTTTTTACATCTTGGATTGTGTAATAATTTAAATTTATTCATAATTAATTACTCATTAAAAAAGCTTTTAAAAACGGGTTTAATCCGCCATTTAATACTTCGTCAATATTATTTGTTTCGTGTTCAGTTCTCACATCTTTAATCAATTTGTAGGGGTGAAGAACATAGTTTCTAATTTGAGACCCCCATTCAATTTTCATTTTGTTTGATTCTATTTTTTCTCTCTCTTTCATTTTTTCTTTCAACTCAATTTCGTAAAGTTGTGATTTAAGTAATCGCATTGCTTTATCTTTATTTTCTAATTGAGATCTAGTTTCAGAATTTTCAATTACAATTCCAGAGGGTGCATGTCTTAATCTGACAGCTGTTTCTACTTTATTTACATTTTGACCACCAGCTCCACTTGATCTCATTGTTTCCCAAGAAATTTCAGAAGGATTAATATTAATTTCAATAGTATCATCTACTAGAGGATAAACATAAACTGAGGCAAATGAAGTATGTCTTTTAGCATTACTATCAAAAGGTGATATTCTAACTAACCTATGCACTCCGTTTTCTCCTTTTAACCATCCAAATCCAAAATCTCCATCAATTTCAATCGTAACAGATTTAATCCCTGCAACATCACCTTGTTGAAGATCTAATTCTTTAATTTTATATTTGTTTTTTTCAGCCCACATTACATACATTCTCATCAACATTTGAGCCCAATCACAACTTTCTGTTCCACCAGCTCCAGCTGTAATTTGGATTACAGCACTCATTTCATCTCCTTCACTGGAAAGCATATTTTTAAATTCAATATTTTCGATATGTTCTTTACACTTCAAGAAATGTTTTTCTAGTTCTTTTTCTTCAACTTCACCTTCTTTGAAATATTCAAATAAAACTTCTAAATCTTCACACAGCGTAACAGCTTTTTTATAATCTTTAACCCATTGTTTTAAAGATTGTAATTCTTTCATTACCATTTGTGCTTTTTTTGAGTCATTCCAAAAATCAGGATCAAATGTAATTTCTTCCTTATTTGAGATTTCAATATTTTTAGAATCTATGTCAAAGATAACTCCTTAACGATTTAGTTCGTTCAAGGAGATTTTTAATATGGTC
>JABJFE010000158.1 GCA_018662905.1 Flavobacteriaceae bacterium | reverse complement strand
TTATGTAGTCTCTGAAAGAGCTAAAGAAGTTCTTGGAAAAGTTGCTAAAGTTGTTTTAGATAAGCCTGAAATCGAATTTCTTGTCGAAGGTCATACGGATGATCAATCTATTCAAAACGAAGTGCTATTAGACAACTGGGACTTAAGTGTTAAAAGAGCAACCTCTGTTGTTAGAGTTTTACAAAATGATTTTGGTGTTCAGCCTGAGAGAATGACAGCCGCTGGAAGAAGTTATTATGTTCCTGTAGCGGATAATGATACTGCAGAAAATAGATCTAAAAACAGAAGAACTAGAATAGTTGTACTTCCAAAACTTGATCAGTTTTATGATTTAATTGAACAGGGAATGCAAGGAGGAGCAAATTAATAATTAATAAATAGTTAAAAAAAAGCACATTCAATGAATGTGCTTTTTTTTTTGCAAGTAAGTCAAAAACTAAATATTTCTTTTTACCTATCAAATACCCAATTAAATAGACGATATTTGCACACTTAATAAAAAAAATGGGCAATTTCAAAGATTTAGGTGTAAACAAAGGTTTGTTAAAAGCTGTTGAAGAAATAGGTTTTACATCACCTACACCTGTACAAGAGAAAGCTATACCTTACTTACTCAAAGGTAAAAAAGATTTAATTGCTTTGGCTCAAACAGGTACTGGAAAAACTGCTGCGTTTGGACTTCCATGTATTCAACATGTTGATGCTAAAATAAAACATGTTCAAACAATAATACTCTGCCCTACCCGTGAATTATGTATTCAAATATCAAAAGATCTACTCAAATTCGCAAAACACTTAGATTATGTTAAAATTGTTGCTGTATACGGAGGAACCAGCATTGAAAATCAAATAAAATCAATAAAAAAAGGTGTTCAAATTATAGTAGGTACACCAGGAAGAACTAAGGATTTAATTAGAAGAAAAGTTTTAAAATTAGATGTTGTAAACAAAGTAGTTCTAGATGAAGCGGATGAGATGTTGAGTATGGGTTTTAAAGAAGATTTAAGCTATATTTTAGATACAACTTCAGAAAATAGACAAACAATGTTATTCTCTGCCACAATGTCTAGAGAAGTTAGGTCAATTTCTAAGAAATTCATGAAAGATGCTGAAGAAATTACTGTTGAAAAATTAAATTCTGGTGCAAAAAATGTTGAACATCATGTTTATAATGTTAATTCTAGAGATAAGTATGATACTTTAAAAAGAATTGCTGACTTCAATCCAGATGTTTATGGAATTGTTTTTTGTAGAACTAGAAGAGAGACACAAGATATTGCTAATAAATTTATGAATGATGGATACAATGCTGATGCAATCCATGGTGAATTATCTCAAGGCCAAAGAGATGAAGTAATGTCGAAATTTAGAAATAAATCTTTACAAATATTAATAGCAACTGATGTAGCGGCAAGAGGTCTTGATGTGGATAGTTTAACTCATGTTATTAATTATTCTCTTCCTGATGATCCTGAAGTTTATACTCATAGAAGTGGCCGTACAGGACGTGCAGGTAAAAGCGGAATCTCAATAGCTATTTCAAATTCAAGAGAAGGAAGAAAATTAAAGTCAATTGAAAACAAATCTCAAATCAAATTTATAAGACAAGAAGTTCCTTCTGGAAAGGAAATTTGTTCAAAACAACTTTTTAAATTAATCGATAAAATTAAAAATGTAAATGTTGATGAAAAGCAAATTGAACCTTTTCTTCAAGATATCTATTCAAAACTTGAATCATTATCAAGAGAGGATTTGATTAAACATTTTGTTTCATCTGAATTTAATAGGTTTTTAGATTATTATAAAAATAGTAGAGATATTAAAAGTGATAATAGAAGCGACAGAGATTCAAAAGGCTTTGAAAGATCTGGCAGGCGTTCAAAAGATTTTGAAAACCTGTCCGTTAATGTAGGTAGAAAACAAGGAGTTACGCCAATTGAATTAATTTCTCTTGTTAATAGAATTACTAAATCTAATGAAATTGAGATAGGTAGTATAGATATTAGACAATCTTACACCATTTTTGAAATAGATAGAACTATAACTAAATCACTAATAAAGTCTAGTTCAAAGCTAGATTACAATGGAACAGAATTAAAAGTTAGTATTTCAAAAGAGAAAATTGAGAAAAAGTATAAGAGAGAAAAAAACGAAGGCAGATCAAAAAATAAAAGAGATTATAAAAGTAAATCTAGATCTAGGAATAGATCTAAAAATAGATCTGAAAGTAGAGGGAAAAGAAGGTTTAGGGATTAATGCACTTTTTCATATTTAGCAAATTTTAATAAAATATTTTTTAATCCACTTATTTCAAAATTTACTTCTGCTTTTTTGTCACCACCTATCCCTTCAGTATTTATAACTTCTCCTTTTCCAAATCTATTATGCAATATTACATCACCTTGATTTATATCAACGTATTCCGAATTAGAATTTGAAGAATAATCGTTGTTAGTTATTTGTTTTAAAGGAATTTTTCTTTCTGGTTTTTTAAATCTGATCCTACTCTCAGAACTTTTTTTGAATTTTATCTTTGTGTTTAATAAATTATTATATTTTATAAACTGTGTGTCAATTTCACTTATAAATCTGCTTGGTTCACAGTCATTTAACTTACCCCATCTGTAACGTGTTTTTGAATGACTTAGTATTATTTTTTTCTTTGCTCTAGTTAAAGCCACATAAAACAATCTTCTTTCTTCTTCTAAATCTGATCTTGTAGTAGAGCTTAATGCTGAGGGAAATAAGTCTTCTTCTAAACCTACAATATAAACATTTGAAAACTCTAATCCTTTGGCTAAATGAATTGTCATTAATGAAACCTTGGGTTCTGATTTTTCAATATCCTTATCTAGATCTGAAATTAGAGCAACATCCTCTAGAAATTCATTTAACGAACCATTAGAGTCTACTAATTCTTTTTGACCATCAATAAAATCCTGAACGGCATTTATTAATTCCTCAATATTTTCAATTCTACTTATAGATTCAGGTGTGCCTTCATTTTTTAATAAATTCACTACTCCTACCCTTTTTAAAACTTCATTTAGAATTTCTAATGCATTAAGATTTTCATTTGCAATCTGAAAGCTTTTAATCATAGTAACAAAATCAAATAATTTTTGTTTTGTTCCGTTATTGATATTTATATCTGAGTTATTTATATTTTCAACTATGTCAAATATTGTAAGGTTGTTTTCATTTGAAAATATTTGGATTTTTTCAAGAGTTGTTTGTCCAATTCCTCTTGGTGGGTAATTAATTATTCTTTTTAAACTTTCTTCATCACTTGGATTAACTATTAGTCTTAAGTATGCTAAAACATCTTTTATCTCTTTTCTTTGATAAAAAGATAATCCTCCAAATATTTGAAAAGGTATGTTTTTTCTTCTCAATGCATCTTCAATCGATCTTGATTGTGCATTTGTTCTATATAATACAGCAAACTCATCATTCCTTAATTGTAAGTTATATTTAGCTTCAAAAATAGATGATGCTACAAATCTACCTTCTTCAGAATCTGTTATAGTTTGATTAACTTCAATTTTATCACCTATTTCATTATCAGTCCAAACCTTTTTGTCAAGTTTGTTTAAATTTTTGTTAATAACAGAATTTGCTGCGTTTACAATGTTTTGTGTAGATCTGTAGTTTTGTTCAAGTCTATAAACTGTTGAATTAGGATAATCTTTCTGAAATGATAATATATTTTCAATATTTGCACCTCTAAATCCGTAAATACTTTGCGCATCATCACCAACAACGCATATATTTTCAAATTTATCTGCTAGTGCTTTAACAATTAGATATTGTGAATGATTAGTATCTTGATATTCATCAACATGAATGTATTTAAATCTTTGTTGATATTTATTTAAAACTTCAGGAAATCTATTTAATAATTCATTAGTTTTTAGTAATAAGTCATCAAAATCCATCGCTGAAGCTTTGAAGCAACGATTTACATATGTTTGATATATTTTTCCAAACATTGGTCTTCTAGACTCTTTATCTTGTTGAACAAGTTCTTGATTGTTATGGTATGCTTTTACTGTGACTAAATTATTTTTTAGTGATGATATTCTATTTCTAATATTTCTATACTTATACAGATCTTTATCTAACTTATATTCTTTAATTATGGATGATATTAATCTTTCAGAATCCTGAGTATCATAAATTGAAAAATTCGAACTGTATCCTAAAAAATCGGCTTCAGATCTGAGGATTCTTGCAAATATTGAATGAAAAGTACCCATCCATAGAGCTTTAGCGTTCGATTCTCCAACGATTGATCCAATTCTTTCTTTCATTTCTTTAGCAGCTTTATTAGTAAAAGTTAATGCTAAGATTGAAAAAGGATCAACTCCTTGCTCCATTAAATAAGCAATCCTAAATGTTAAAACTCTTGTTTTTCCAGATCCAGCACCAGCAATTACCATCACTGGGCCATCTTTATGAATAGTAGGTGATTTTTGTGAGTCATTTAACTGACTTAAATAGTCTTGCAAATCAATAATTTAGGGTTAAATAATTAGAAATATATATCTATATTTTCACCTTATAAAGTTAATAAATTATATTAGTGTTGTGAAAGAAAATTTTTTAAATACTTCAATAGATTATTTGAAAGGAGTTGGACCTAATAGATCTGATATTTTAAAAAAAGAATTTCAAATTTTCACATACAATGATTTATTGAATTTTTTTCCATTTAGATACATTGACAGAACAAAATTTTATAAAATAAGTGAAATTCAAAAATCTAATGCAGATGTACAAATTATTGGAAGGTTTACAGAAATATATTATTTTAAAAATATTAAAAGCAATAGATTAATTGGCACTTTTAACGATGGAAACCAGATAATTGAAATAGTTTGGTTTAAGGCAACTAAATGGATAGAGAAATCAATTAAATTAAATACAGATTATGTATTGTATGGAAAACCAAATTGGTATTTAAACAAATTTTCAATTGCACATCCAGAATTGGATGTTTTTTCAGAATTTAAAAATAAACAAGTCGAAGGATTA
>JABJFE010000157.1 GCA_018662905.1 Flavobacteriaceae bacterium | reverse complement strand
CTGAACCCAGATAAAAATTTTATTGGAATTGATATTAAAGGAGCTAGATTTTGGAGAGGTGCTAAAACTGCAGTTGAATCAAAATTAAGTAATGTATTTTTTATTAGGACTCAAATAGAACTTTTAAATTATATTTTTAATACAAATGAAATCGATCAAATATGGTTAACATTTCCAGATCCTCAAATTAAATTTCAAAGGCAAAAGCATAGATTGACTAATCCAAATTTTCTTTCTTTATACAAGAATGTTCTTAAGCCTGGCGGATTAGTACATTTAAAGACAGATAGTGAATTTCTCCATGGTTATACTCTTGGGCTTTTAGAAGGTATGTCAATTAAACCATTTTTTTCAAATCACGATGTATATAAAAATAATAATGCGCCTGATGATGTAATAAATATTCAGACTCATTATGAAAATATTTATCTTAAAGTCAATAAAAAAATCTCCTATCTAAGTTTTAATTTTAATGATAAATAAGAAAAAATCAGATTTTTTTGAAAATGTTTATTCAGTAGTTAAAAAAATTCCATTTGGAAAGGTTACTACTTACGGAGCTATTGCTAAATATTTAGGATCTGCTAAAAGCGCAAGAGTTGTTGGTTGGGCTATGAACGCTTCACATATAAATAATGATATTCCTGCACATAGAGTTGTTAATAGAATAGGATTGTTAACTGGAAAAAAACACTTTTTTGGAATAAATCTTATGAAACAACTTTTAGAAAGCGAAGGCTTGATAATCAAACATGATCAGATTCATGATTTTAAATTATTTTTTTGGGATCCAAATAAAGAATTAGAATAGTATATTTGCAATTTAGAATCATTTTAAATATTAATGTTAACCAAAAATCAAATTTCTGAAATTTTAAGTAATGTACACTTTGATAGTAACAAAGAAAATATTGTTAGTAATGGATCGGTTAAAAACATAGTAGTTTTTAATAAAGAAATTGTAATTGATTTGGAAATTTTAAAACCAACTCTACAAGCTAAAAATACAATAAAAAGAAAAATTATAGTTGCTATTAAAAATAATATAGATTTTGATGTTGATGTTAAAATCAACTTCATATTGATTTCAGAAAAAGAACCTACTATATTTAATTCAACAAAAAAAATTGAAAATATTTCTAATATTGTTGCAATATCATCAGGAAAAGGTGGGGTTGGAAAATCTACAGTAACTGCTAATCTTGCTGTTTCATTATCTAAAATGGGATTTAAGGTTGGAATTTTAGATGCTGATATTTACGGTCCATCAATTCCAGAAATGTTTGATGTTTCTGGTCAAAAACCATTAGCTGTGGATGTAAATGGTAAATCCAAAATGAAACCAATTGAAAACTATAATGTGAAAATTTTATCAATTGGTTTTTTTACTAAAATTGATCAGGCAGTAATATGGCGAGGCCCAATGGCTTCTAAAGCTTTGAATCAAATGATATTTGATGCTGATTGGGGTGTTTTAGATTTTCTTTTAGTTGACTTGCCACCTGGAACAGGAGACATTCATCTAAGTATAATGCAATCTTTACCAATTTCTGGAGCTGTTGTTATTAGTACTCCTCAAAAAATAGCATTAAATGATGCTCGTAAAGGAGTGTCAATGTTTAAAAAAGAAAATATAAATGTTCCTGTTTTAGGTATTATTGAGAACATGGCTTATTTTAGCCCTGAAGAACTTCCGGAAAATAAATATTATTTATTTGGAAAAGAGGGTGCAAAAAATTTATCATCGGATTTAAACATTCCATTTTTAGGAGAAATTCCAATTATTCAAAGTGTAAGAGAAGCTGCTGATTTTGGAAGACCAGCTGCAATGCAAGAGAATACCATTTCTGAAAATATATTTAATAAAGTTTCTAAAAACATGTTGTCTCAACTGATAATTAGAAATAAGGAATTACCTGAAACTGAAATAGTTAGAATTACCACAATGTCTGGTTGTCTAAGTCAAAAATAATATCATATGAAAAAAGATTTATTAAAAGAAAAAGTTGAAGAAGGTTTAAATGAAATTAGACCATTTTTAGAATCTGACGGCGGAAATATTGAATTAATTTCAATTGTTAAAAATGTAGTCAAAGTAAAATTATTAGGGAATTGTGTAAGTTGTTCTGTTAATCAAATGACGCTTAAAAATGGAGTTGAATTGACTATTAAAAAATTTGCTCCTCAAATTGAAGAGGTCATAAATATTGATTAATGAATAGAATTGAAACGGATATTTTAATAATTGGTGCTGGTCCAGTTGGTTTATTTACTGTGTTTGAAGCAGGCTTACTTGGATTAAAATGTCATATTATTGATGCGTTAGCTCAACCAGGGGGTCAATGTGCTGAATTATATCCAAAAAAACCAATTTATGATATTCCTGGAATGCCAGAAGTCTTAGCAGGTGATCTTATTGATAATTTATTAGAACAAATCAAACCTTTTAGTCCAGGATATAGTTTGGGTCAAAGAGCTGAAAAATTGATTAAAAATGAAGATGGTTCCTTTGATGTGATTTCAAATACAGGAAAAATACATAATGCTAAGGTAGTTGCAATTGCGGGTGGATTAGGTAGTTTTGAACCAAGAAAACCTCCAATACAAAACATTTCAAACTTTGAAGATAACGGAGTTGAGTATATGGTTAAAAATCCTGAAATATTTAAAAATAAAAATATTGTAATTTCAGGTGGTGGAGATTCTGCTTTGGATTGGACTATTGAGCTCTCAAAAATTGCAAAAAAAGTTACTCTGGTTCACAGACGAAATGAATTTAGAGGTGCTATTGATTCAGTAGAAAAGGTCCAGAATTTAAAAAATCAATCTATAATTGATGTAATTACGCCAAGTGAAGTAATTAGTTTGAATGGAAAAGACAAGTTAGAAAGTATAGTCTTAAAACATTTAGATATTGAAAAGACTATTAGTACTGATTATTTTATTCCATTATTTGGTTTGATACCCAAATTAGGAAGCATATCAAATTGGGGATTAGAGTTAACTAAAAACTCTATTGTTGTAAATAACAGTTTAGATTATCAAACTAATATTCCAGGTGTTTTTGCAATTGGAGATATAAATTCTTACCCAGGTAAATTAAAACTAATTTTATGTGGGTTTCACGAAGCTACATTAATGTGTCAATCTGCCTTAAAAATTATAAATCCCAATAAAAAAAATATTTTAAAATACACAACAGTTTCAGGTGTTCAGGGTTTTGATGGTTCTAGAAAGAAGTCTGACAACTCAATTATAAAGACAATTAATTAATGAATAACATATTTAAATTTCATTTAACAGATATTCAAAATGTTAGCGGGCAATCAGGTTGGAAGTCACCAAGTAATATCGCACTTATAAAATATTGGGGAAAAAAAGATATTCAAATCCCTTTAAACGCGTCTTTAAGTTTCACATTGTCTAATTGTTATACTGATTGTATTGTTAAATACGAACCATTAAAAAAATCTAGTAGTGTATGTGAATTTAAATTATTTTTTGAAGGTAAAAGAGAGGTTTCCTTTGAAGAAAAATTAAATATATTTTTCAAAAGAATTGCAGTTTACTGCCCTTACTTATTAGATTTAAAATTAACAATTGAAACAAAAAATTCATTTCCTCACAGTAGTGGAATTGCATCTTCTGCATCTGCATACAGTGCTCTTTCATTATGTGTAATGGATATTGAAAAAAAAATAAATTCAAAAATTAGTTCAGAATATTTTTTTAATAAAGCATCTTTTTTGTCAAGACTTGGGTCAGGCAGTGCTTCTAGGAGTGTTTTTGGTCCATTAGCAATATGGGGAGAAAATGATTTTTTTAAAAAAAGTTCTAATTTTTATGCTGTCAAATATGAAGAAAAATTACATGATAATTTTAAAAATTTTCAAGACACTGTTTTGTTAGTTGATAAGGGGAAAAAACATATTTCTAGTACAGTAGGACACAGTTTAATGAATGACCATTCCTTTTCAGATGACAGGTTAGTTCAAGCTCATAAAAACCTAACACTTTTAAACGATTCTTTAATTTCAGGAGATCTAGACACTTTTGTTAGCGTTGTAGAAACAGAAGCGTTGACTTTACATGCTATGATGATGACCTCTAGTCCTTATTATATCCTTATTAAACCAAATACTTTAGAGATTATTAATGAAATTTGGAATTTTAGAAAGAATACAAACTATAAAGTTTGTTTTACTTTAGATGCAGGTGCTAATATTCATTTGTTATACCCTAAGGAAAACTTTACTGTGGTTCAGGAATTTATTTCAAATAATCTTTCTAGATTTTGTCAAAATGGTGAGTTTATAAACGATCATGTTGGTATTGGACCAAATAAATTATAATTTT
>JABJFE010000128.1 GCA_018662905.1 Flavobacteriaceae bacterium | reverse complement strand
ATGCAAATAAAGAATTTGAGAAGAACTATTGCACGTATAAATACAGAATTAACTGCAAGGTCAATTCAAGAATAAAACTTTTATAAATGGAAACAAGAAACCTAAGAAAAGAAAGAATTGGAATTGTTACAAGTAACAAAATGGAAAAATCCATTGTTGTTGCTGAAGTTAACAAGGTAAAACATCCAATGTATGGAAAATTCGTTTTAAAGACTAAAAAATATATTGCACACGATAAAGAAAACGAATGTAATATTGGAGATACTGTAAAAATAATGGAAACAAGACCTCTTAGCAAATCAAAATGCTGGAGACTTGTTCAAATTTTAGAAAGAGCTAAATAATGGTACAACAAGAATCAAGATTAACTGTAGCTGATAATACTGGTGCTAAAGAAGTACTTACTATTAGAGTACTTGGTGGGACAAAAAGAAGGTATGCTTCTGTTGGTGATAAAATAGTTATCACTGTTAAACATTCAACTCCAAACGGTACAGTTAAAAAAGGACAAGTTTCAACTGCAGTAGTAGTAAGAACAAAAAAAGAAGTTAGAAGAAAAGATGGTTCATATATTAGGTTTGACGATAATGCATGTGTATTATTGGATGCCGCTGGCGAAATGAGAGGAACTCGAGTTTTTGGTCCAGTAGCTAGAGAACTTAGAGATAAAAAATTTATGAAAATAGTTTCACTAGCACCTGAAGTTTTATAATTATGATTAAAATTAAAGTAAAAACGGGAGATCAAGTAAGAGTTTTAGCTGGGGACCACAAAGGTTCTGAAGGTAAAATTGTGAAATTATTAAGATCTAAAAATTTAGCAATTGTCGAAGGAGTTAATATGGTTAAAAAGCATAATAAACCTAGTTCACAAAATCCAAAAGGCGGTATTACTGAACAGGAAGCTCCAATTCATATTTCTAACCTTTCACTTCTTACTTCAAAAGGTGAAACCACTAGAATTGGATATAAGACAGCTGACGGACAAAAAAATAGAGTTGCATTAAAATCTGACGAAATAATTTAATTATGAATTACCAACCTAGATTAAAAAAAGAATTCAATGAAAGAATTATTTCCTCACTAAAAGAGGAGTATTCTTACAGTAATGTAATGATGGTGCCAAAACTTAAAAAAATTGTTATTAGTAAAGGTGTTGGTGGTGCAGTTGCAGATAAAAAATTAATTGATCACGCTATAGACGAATTATCTACTATTTCTGGTCAAAAAGCAATCTCAACATTATCAAAAAAAGATGTTGCTACTTTTAAATTAAGAAAAGGAATGCCTATTGGAGCTAAAGTAACGCTTAGAGCTGAAAAAATGTATGAGTTTTTAGATAGATTAATTACTTCAGCTTTACCAAGAGTTAGAGATTTTCAAGGCATTAAAGCCTCTGGTTTTGATGGTAGAGGAAATTATAATTTAGGAGTTACTGAACAAATTATTTTTCCTGAAATTGATATTGACAAGGTTAATAAAATCTCTGGTATGGATATAACTTTTGTAACAAGTGCAAAAACAGATAAAGAAGCTAAATCATTATTAACTGAACTAGGTTTACCTTTTAAAAAGAATTAATTATGGCTAAAGAATCAATGAAGGCCCGTGAGGTCAAAAGAGCAAAATTATGTGCTAAGTATGCAGAAAAAAGAACGGCTTTAAAAAAAGCAGGTGATTTTGAAGGACTTCAAAAATTACCAAAAAATTCATCTCCTGTTAGAGCTCATAATAGATGTAAGCTTACTGGAAGACCTAAAGGTTACATGAGACAGTTCGGTATTTCTAGAGTCTTATTTAGAGAAATGGCAAATAAAGGTTTAATCCCAGGAGTTAGAAAAGCTAGCTGGTAAATAAATAATAAAAATGAATACAGATCCAATTGCAGATTATTTAACAAGAATTAGAAACGCCAATAGTGCTGGTCACAAAGTAGTTTCTATTCCTGCTTCCAATGTTAAAAAGGAAATAACAAAAATATTGTTCGATCAAGGCTATATTTTGAGTTATAAATTTGAAGATGATACAGCCCAGGGTAGTATTAAAATTGCTTTAAAATATAACTCTTACTCTAAAGAGCCTGTAATTAAAAGGTTAGAAAGAATCAGTAAGCCTGGTTTAAGAAAATATTCAGATTCAGTTAGTTTGCCTAGAGTTTTAAATGGACTAGGAATAGCTATTGTCTCTACATCTAAAGGTCTTATGACTGGAAAAAAAGCAAAACAATCTAACGTAGGGGGAGAGATTCTCTGTTATGTACATTAAAAATTATAAAAATGTCAAGAGTAGGAAATAATCCAATAACAATTCCAGAAGGTGTCTCAGTTGAGATTCAACCAAATTCTTTTATAGCAAAAGGAAAATTGGGAGAGCTTTCGCAATCATATGATTCTATCAATATTGAACAAGTTGAAAATCAGTTGATAATTAAAAGAATTAATGATTCTAAGCCAACCAAAGCAAAACATGGTTTATATAGAGCATTGTTTTCTAATATGGTTGAAGGAGTTTCAAAAGGTTGGTCAAAAGAATTAGAATTAGTTGGTGTAGGATATAGAGCTTCTAATCAAGGTCAAAAACTTGAATTAGCTTTAGGTTTTTCTCACAATATTGTATTTCAAATACCAACTGAAGTTAAATTAGAAACAGTTTCAGAAAAAGGTAAAAATCCTATTATTAAATTAATGTCCTTAGACAAACAGCTTGTTGGATCTATTGCTTCAAAAATCAGAAGTTTTAGAAAACCTGAACCATATAAAGGTAAAGGTGTTAAGTATGTTGGAGAACAAATACGTAGAAAAGCAGGTAAGTCTGCATAAATTTTTAGAAAATGAGTTTATCAAAAGTTGAAAAGAGAAATAAAATAAAAAAAAGAATAAGACAACATGTCCTTGGAAGCGAAAGCAGACCTAGATTGTCAGTATTCAGAAGCAATAAAGAAATTTATGCTCAAATAGTTGATGATGTTAATGGTAAAACTTTAGCTGCTGCATCCTCTAGAGACAAGGATATTGCTGATAGTACTAAGTCTAAAATTGAATTATCAAAATTAGTTGGAATTTCAATTGGTTCTAAAGCGGTTAAAGCTGGTATCGGTAAAATTGGTTTTGATAGAAGTGGATATTTATATCATGGAAGAGTTAAATCATTAGCAGACGGAGCCAGAGAAGCTGGACTTAAATTTTAATTTATGAAAAATAATAAAAACGAATTTGTTAAACCTGGAGGATTAGATCTTAAAGATCGTTTAGTAAGTATCCAGCGTGTTACAAAAGTAACTAAGGGTGGTAGAGCTTTTGGTTTTACAGCTATAGTTGTTGTTGGTGACGAGAATGGTGTTGTAGGTCACGGTTTAGGAAAATCAAAAGATGTTGCTACTTCAATCGCAAAAGCAGTTGAAGATGCAAAAAAGAATTTAGTAAGAATTGCTTTACACAACTCTACTGTTCCTCACGAACAAAAAGGAAAACATGGTGGAGCAAAAGTATTTATAAAACCTGCATCTCAAGGTACTGGAGTTATTGCTGGAGGAGCGGTTAGAGCAGTATTGGAATCCTTAGGTGTTCAAGATGTTCTTTCTAAATCGCAAGGGTCTTCTAATCCTCACAATGTTGTGAAGGCTACATTTGATGCATTACTTAGACTAAGAAATGCAAGTACTGTAGCTCAAGAAAGAGGTGTTTCATTAGAAAAAGTTTTTAACGGATAATTATGGCGAAAATTAAAATAAAAAAAGTTAGAAGTGAAATCAAAAGACCTGCAGATCAGAAGAAAACTCTTTTGGCATTAGGATTGAAGAAGATTGGTCAAGTTGTTGAGCATGATGACACTCCTAATATCATTGGAATGGTAAATAAGGTTAAACATTTAGTTTCTATTATTAAATAAAAAATCATGAATTTAAGTAATTTAAAACCGGAAGAGGGATCAATACATACTCCAAAAAAGAGATTAGGTAGAGGACAAGGATCTGGTAAAGGTGGTACAGCGTCTAGAGGCCACAATGGACAAAAATCCCGTTCAGGATACTCTAAAAAATTAGGTTTTGAAGGTGGTCAAATGCCATTACAACGAAGAGTTCCTAAATTTGGATTCACTAATATTAATAGAAAAGAATATCAGGCTGTTAATCTTGAAACTATTCAATTATTGATTGATAATAAAAAGATAAAAGGTTCAATGGATATTCAAAGTTTTATTGACAATGGTTTGGCTAATAAAAATGATCTTATTAAAGTTCTAGGTTCAGGAACTATTAATACATCTATTAAAATAACTGCTCATAAATTTTCTAAAAGTGCTATAGCTCAGATTGAAAAAAATGGTGGTGAAGCAATAACTATATAATTATTATGAACAGTTTTTTTGAAACATTAAAGAATATCTGGAAAATCGAAGAGTTAAGGAATAGAATTTTTATAACTCTATTTTTCTTAGCAATTTATAGATTGGGAGCTCAAGTAGTTCTTCCAGGTATTGATTCTGTTCAATTAGCTGAGCTTTCTAGTAGGACTCAAGGTGGAGGATTATTAGGAATTTTAAATGCTTTTACAGGTGGTGCTTTTGCTAACGCATCTGTTTTTGCCCTTGGAATCATGCCTTATATTTCTGCATCTATTGTTGTACAATTAATGGGAATTGCAGTACCATATCTTCAAAAACTTCAAAAAGAAGGTGAAAGTGGAAGAAAAACTATCAATCAAATTACTAGATGGCTTACTATTTTAATATGTGTTGTTCAGGCTCCTGCATATTTATACAGTCTTGGTGCTTTAGGTGTTCCTGAAAGTGCTTTTATTCTAGGAAAAACGCCTGTTTTTGTTTTTTCCTCTGTTGTTATTTTAGTTACTGGTTGTGTATTTGCAATGTGGTTGGGTGAAAAAATTACTGACAAAGGCATAGGGAATGGTATTTCTTTACTTATTACTGTTGGTATTATAGCTTCTTTACCTCAAGCATTTTTTCAAGAATTTACATCGAGAGTTACTCAGAGTAATGGTGGTGCTATCACAATACTAATTGAATTGGTTATTTGGATTGTAGTTATTGCGTTGTGTGTATTACTAGTTAAAGCTGTTAGACAAGTTCCTGTTCAATACGCTAGAAGGACTGCATCTGGTGGATTTGATAAAAATCAAGCTAGTTCAAGACAATATATCCCATTAAGATTAAATGCTTCTGGTGTTATGCCTATAATATTTGCTCAAGCTATAATGTTCGCTCCTGCCTATGTAGGGCAGTTATTTGGAGATTCAAGTTTTGGACAATGGCTTCAAACTTCCTTCTCTGATATGTTCGGTCTTTGGTATAATATTTTATTTGGATTTTTGATTATAGTATTTACATATTTTTATACAGCTATAACAGTTCCTACAAATAAGATGTCAGATGATTTAAAAAGAAGTGGAGGATTTGTTCCTGGTATTAGACCTGGTGGAGAAACATCTGAATTTTTAGATAAAATAATGTCTTTAATTACGTTCCCCGGTTCATTATTTTTAGCTGCCGTTTCAGTTCTGCCAGCTATTATAGTACAGATTATGGGAATGCAGCAAGGTTGGGCTTTATTTTATGGTGGAACTTCACTTTTAATTATGGTTGGAGTTGCAATTGATACAATTCAACAAATTAATGCTTATTTATTAAATAGACATTATGATGGTTTAATGAAAACTGGCAAAAAAAGAAAATTAGGATAATATGGCAAAACAAGAAGCTATAGAACAAGATGGAACTATAATTGAGGCACTCTCTAACGCAATGTTTAGAGTTGAGCTTCAAAATGGTCATGTTGTTACTGCACATATTTCCGGTAAAATGAGAATGCATTATATTAAATTATTACCTGGCGACAAAGTTAAATTAGAAATGAGTCCTTATGATTTAACAAAAGCTAGAATAACATATAGACAATAAATTATGAAAGTTAGAGCATCAGTAAAAAAAAGAAGTCCCGAATGCAAAATTGTAAGAAGAAAGGGAAGGCTTTATGTAATTAATAAAAAGAATCCTAGATTCAAACAAAGACAAGGTTAAAATTATGGCAAGAATTTCAGGGGTTGATATACCCAAACAAAAAAGAGGAGTAATAGCTTTAACCTATATTTTTGGTATAGGAAGAACTAGAGCTAAGAAAATTTTAGAATCAGCTAAAGTTAGTGAAGATAAAAAAGTATCTGATTGGAATGATGACGATACTGCTAAAGTTAGAGAAGCTGTAGCTACCTTCAAAATTGAAGGAGAACTTAGATCTGAAAATCAAATCAATATTAAGAGATTAATGGATATTGGTTGTTACAGGGGAATCAGACACAGATCTGGATTACCTTTAAGAGGTCAAAGAACTAAAAACAATTCAAGAACAAGAAAAGGTAAGAGAAAAACAGTTGCAAATAAAAAGAAAGTAACTAAATAATATTTATTATGGCTAAATCAGCATCTAAAAAAAGAAAAGTAATAGTTGAATCATTTGGTGAAGCTCATATAACGGCTTCATTTAATAATATTATTATTTCATTGACTAACAAAAAAGGTGAAGTTATTTCGTGGTCTTCTGCAGGTAAAATGGGCTTTAGAGGCTCTAAGAAAAACACCCCTTATGCTGCTCAATTAGCAGCTGAAGAAGCAGTTAAAGTTGCTCACGATGCAGGAATGAGAAAAGCTAAGGTTTATGTAAAAGGTCCTGGAAATGGTAGAGAATCTGCAATCAGAACTATACATAATAATGGAATTGAAGTTACTGAGATATTTGATGTAACTCCTATGCCTCATAATGGCTGTAGACCACCAAAACGAAGAAGAGTTTAAATTAATAATTAATACATTTTTGTCGAAGGACAGACCTTAATTCACAAAAATTAAAAAAACAATATAATATGGCAAGATATACCGGTCCTAAAACCAAAATTGCAAGAAAATTTGGGGAACCAATTTTCGGAGAAGATAAATCTTTTGAAAAGAAAAACTATCCTCCTGGACAGCACGGAAACAATCGTAGACGTGGTAAAAAATCTGAATATTCTATCCAGTTAATGGAGAAGCAAAAAGCTAAGTATACTTATGGTATCCTAGAGCGTCAATTTAGAAATCTCTTTAAAAAGGCTAATCAAAGTAAAGGAGTTACAGGTGAAGTTTTACTTCAGTTGTGTGAGTCCAGATTAGATAATATAGTTTACAGGTTAGGAATTGCTTCTACAAGAAGTGCTGCTAGACAATTAGTTAGTCATAGACACATTACAGTAGACGGAGTGCTTTGTAATATTCCCTCAAGAATAATTAAGGCTGGAGAAGTCATAGGTGTTCGTGAAAAGTCCAAGACTATATCTTCAATAGAAAATGCGTTATCTAATAATTCATCCGTATATGAATGGATATCTTGGAATAGTGATAGAATGGAAGGTGCATTTGTATCTATTCCGGAAAGAGCACAAATTCCAGAAAATATTAAAGAACAATTAATCGTCGAATTATATTCGAAATAAAAAAACATTTTAATTATGCCAGTATTTAATTTTCAAAAACCAGACAAAGTTATAATGATTGATTCATCTGAATTCGAAGGTAAATTCGAATTTAGACCTCTTGAACCAGGATATGGTTTGACAGTAGGTAATGCTTTAAGAAGAGTTTTATTATCATCTCTAGAAGGCTTTGCTTTTACATCTGTTAAAATAGAAAATATCGATCATGAGTTCTCATCTCTTCCAGGAATAGTTGAGGATGTTACAGAAATAATTTTAAATTTAAAACAAGTTTGCTTAAAAAGACAAATTGACACTGTAGAGAATGAAAACGTGACTGTTTCTATCTTAGGTCAGGAACAGATTTCAGCTGGCGATTTACAAAAATACATCTCTGGTTTCCAAGTTTTAAATCCAGATTTAGTTATTTGTAATTTAGAAAAAAATGTAAGTTTTAATTTAGAACTTACTATTGAAAAAGGTAGAGGTTATGTACCTGCTGAAGAAAATAAAAAAGTTGGAGCTCCAATTGGAACTATCTTTATGGATTCAATTTTTACTCCAATAAAGAACGTTAAGTATACTATTGAAAATTTTAGAGTCGAACAAAAAACTGATTATGAAAAATTGGTTTTTGAAATAATTACTGACGGTTCAATTCATCCAAAAGATGCATTAACAGAAGGAGCAAAAACTTTAATTCATCACTTTATGTTATTTTCAGATGAGAGAATCACATTAGAAGCTGATGAGATTGCTCAAACAGAAACTTATGACGAGGAATCTTTACATATGAGACAACTTTTAAAGACTAGGTTAATTGATATGGATCTTTCTGTAAGAGCTCTTAATTGTCTAAAAGCTGCTGAAGTTGATACTCTTGGTGATTTAGTTTCTTTTAATAAAAGTGACTTAATGAAATTTAGAAACTTTGGTAAAAAATCACTTACAGAGTTAGAAGAATTAGTTATTGTTAAAGGGTTAAATTTCGGAATGGATTTATCTAAATATAAATTAGATAAAGAATAATTATATATTATTATGAGACACGGGAAAAAGATAGCACATTTAGGAAGGAAAACTCCTCATAGAAAATACATGTTAGCTAACATGGCTTGTTCATTAATTGAACATAAATCTATTAATACTACAGTTGCTAAAGCAAAAGCTTTAAAAAAATATATTGAACCATTAATCACTAAATCAAAGTCTGATTCTACTCACAACAGAAGAATCGTTTTTAGTTATTTGAAAAATAAATATGCTGTAACTGAACTTTTTAGAGATGTTTCTGTAAAAATAGGTGACAGACCAGGTGGATACACTAGGATTGTTAAACTTGGAAATAGACTTGGAGATAATGCTAGTATGGCAATGATAGAATTAGTTGATTATAACACTATTTACAATACAGGCAATGATTCCGCTAAGAAAACAAGAAGAAGAAAAAAACCATCAAAAAAATCTGATAATGTAGTTGAAGAATCAACTCCAGTGGTTGAAGAAGCAACTCCAGTGGTTGAAGAAGCAACTCCAGTAGTTGAAGAATCCATTTCTGAAATTGAAAATAATGAAACAAATGAATCAGATTCTGAAAAAAAAGAAACAGAATCATAAAATAATTATATAATCTACAATTTTATAAATTATAAGGGATAAACATTCTGTTTATCCCTTTTTTTGTAT
>JABJFE010000085.1 GCA_018662905.1 Flavobacteriaceae bacterium | reverse complement strand
TCCAACCATGAAACCCGTTGTATTGTGTATGAATAATAAGGGTGTATTTGACTTATTAGCCAATTGTATAAAATGTGTTGCTTTTCTTGCAGATTCAATAAAAATCACTCCATTATTTGCAATAATTCCAACAGGGTAACCATTTATTTTAGTCCAACAGCAGAACATTGTTCTTCCATAATTTTCTTTAAACTCAATAAATTCTGATCCATCAACAAATCTTTTAACAAGATCTCTAATATCAAAAGGTTTTTTTAAATGAGAAGGTATAATTCCTAAAATCTCTTTTTTATCAAATTTTGGAGCAATTGAATCATTTTCAAATTTATTCTCTGTTGGTTTTTTGATATTTTTAATTAGTTTTTTTGTTATTTCTAAGGCATCCTTTTCGTCTTTAGCTAAAAAGTCTGAAACACCTGAGACACTACTATGCATTTGAGCTCCTCCTAACTCCTCATCGTTAGCATCTTCATTAGTTGCCATTTTTACCAAAGGAGGTCCAGCTAAAAATACTTTAGCGGTATTATTTTGAAAAATTGAATAGTCAGACATCCCTGGAACATATGCCCCACCAGCTGTTGCATTACCAAAAACAACAGAAATTGTTGGTATTCCATTTTTAGATCTTTTAGACATCTCTAAGAAAAATTTACCGTAATTATTAAATACTCTATCCTGATCAGGAAGATTAGCTCCACCACTTTCAACAAGATTTATGGTTAATAATTTATTTTCACTAGCAATTTGTGATAACCTTAGATTTTTTAAACTTGTAGCATAATCAATCGCACCTGCTTTTCTGGTGGCTACATTAGCATTAATTAAGCAAAGTACACCAGAAACGTAACCTAATACTACTACGGTAGTTCCACCAGCACCAAATCCATTTTCATGTTTTAAACCAGCAAGAGGCATTAGCTCTACGTAAGGTTTCTTTTTATCAAGTAACAAATCAATTTTTTCTCTAGCAAGGAGTTTTTTTCTACTTCTAGTTCTTTTAATTTTTTCTTTACTTCCTTCAATTTTTGATAATTTAAAATATGAATTAAGCTCTTTCAATAATTTCATCATTGAAATCTCATTTTCTATAAAATTTGAACTTGAAACGTCTACATTGGGCTTTCGAACTTTCATGAAATTAAATGTCTGAGGTGTTATATAATCAATAAAAATACAAAATAAAT
Organism: Flavobacteriaceae bacterium; assembly: GCA_018662905.1. Classification (GTDB taxonomy): domain Bacteria; phylum Bacteroidota; class Bacteroidia; order Flavobacteriales; family Flavobacteriaceae; genus MAG-121220-bin8. Next base: position 1,786 of record JABJFE010000085.1, on the reverse strand, counting down.
AAAAACATGTTAATAATTGAATACTATATGATCTTATTATAATAACTTAATGAAAATTATAACTTAATGATTATAAATAACAAGACTAAATTTTTTTATGGAATTGGATTCATTTCAGTTGGAATAAAAGATGTTTTATATTCAGTATTTGTCTTTTTTTATTTTAGTCAGATCCTGGGTCTTGATCAAATATATACTGGATCAGCAACTTTAATAGCAATTTTATTTGATGCAGTATCCGATCCAATTATTGGTAATATTTCAGATAATTATAAATCAAAAAAATGGGGCCGTAGACATCCTTTAATGCTCATGTCTGCAATTCCACTTGGCTTATCAACCTATCTTTTATTTACTCCTTTTGATAACTTAAGTCAATTTGAACTTTTTTTATGGTTGACGATTTTTTCAATATTAATTAGATTTTTTTTAACACTTTTCATAGTTCCTGGTATGTCACTTGGAGCAGAATTATCCTCAGATTATAATGAAAGAACGGTAATAACAAGTTTTAGAATAATGTTTACTACTTTAATCTCTCCATTTGTTTCATTATTTGGTCTAGTTTATATATTTATTCCAAAAGAAGGAATGTCTACAGGACTTTTAAATAGTGAAGCATATCCTAAATTCGCCTTGTTTTGTGCACTGATAATGGTAATTACAATTATAGTCAGTGTATTAGGCACTAAACATACAATACCTAGTTTGCCAAAAATTAATAAAAAAGAAAGCATTAGTTCATTAATTAAAAACACACTAACTGCATTTAAAATGAAATCGTTTAGATCAGTTGTTTTTTTTACTATGATGGTGTATGTAGCTTTTGGAATAGGAAATTCCCTTACTACCTATTTCCTTTCTTTTTATTTTGAACTAAATCAAAATGAAATAGCAGTAATCATTTTCTCTGGTGGAATAGCTGGTTTAATTTCACTTTTTATTGCTCCAAAAATGGGTGAAAAATTTGACAAAAAACTAAGTGTTATTATAAGTACTATTCTATTTGGTTTTTTCATGGCTAGCCCGTATAACTTTAGACTTTTGGGAATTTTTCCAGAAAACGGATCCTCAAGTTTATTAGGAGCATATTTAATTTTATCAACTATAGGTTTTACTTTTTTATGGACATCAATGAGTTTGGCTTATTCAATGATGGCTGATGTAGTAGATCAGTACGAATCAATCACAAAACAAAGGCATGAAGGGTTATTCTTCTCAACTATGTCATTTGCCTATAAACTAACTGTTGGATTTGGATATTTTTTTGCTGGTATTTTATTAAAATTAATTTCATTTCCAACCCAAACTGATATTAATGATATTCCCACGGAAACGATTTCCAAACTTGGAATAATTGGAGGCCCAGTTTTAATGACTATATATTTCGTGTCTATTTTGTTCATCTTAAAATACCCAATTACAAAAGATGTTTTCAAGGAAATTAGAAAAATAATTCAGAGTAAATAATTTAAATGGTAAATTATATTTGTTATATTCGGATAGCAGAGAATAATGATTAGCTATTTCTAAACTAAAAATTAAAACAATTAAACAACAATAATATGAACAATGAGTTATTTGACTTTCCTTTTTACAAATGGGAAAAAGAATTGGCGGAACAACCTTTTTTAAAGCAACCATTTGGGAACTTGTGGGAAACTTATACTTGGAATGAAGTTGGTTTAATGGCCCGAAAACTTTCTAATGGATTAAAAAGTTTAGGTTTAGAAAAAGATAGTCATATTGGATTGGTTTCTAAAAATTGTAGAGAATGGGTAATTGC
>JABJFE010000130.1 GCA_018662905.1 Flavobacteriaceae bacterium | reverse complement strand
ATAACAGAATCAATTCCATTCATTATTCCTTTATTATGAGTAACCGCTCTTTCAGTTTGTGTTTTTGCAATTTGAATAGCTTGAGCAAACTTTTTCACATATTCGGCTCCGTTTATTCCATTTTCGCCAATTGAATCGACATCACAACTAACTTCAGCTTTTACAACACACTCTGGAACATAATTTGAAAGAATACTCATTATTATTTCTATTTCTTTTTCATGATCATCAAATTCATTGTAAATTTTAGCTTCTCTTTCAAGTGTGGTTGCAAATTGTTCTAAGCATGAGTTTATAAAATTAGCCCCCATAGAATCAACAGTATCAAAGATTGAATTTATTTGAAAGTAGTTTTCAATATCAGAAGTTTTATCTAGAATTTCGATTTCTAATATTCCGCCCCCTCTTTGGTGCATATTTGAACTAATAGAAATACTATCCTTTAAGAGTGTCGGTTTAATTTCATTAAAAAACTTAAATAATTTATCTTTTTCTCCGTTGAAAATAAAATGAACTTGACCAGTTTTTTTAAAATTTAAAATTTGAGTTTTGAATCCACCTTTATTTCTCCAAAATTTTGCTGCTTTACAGGCAGCAGCAATTACTGAACTTTCTTCAATAACCATAGGAATCGTATAGTCTTTTCCGTCAATTAAAAAGTTGGGAGCTACACCTAGCGGTAAGTAAAAATTCGATATTGTATTTTCTGTAAATTCATCATGAATTTTTTGAAGTGCCTCATCTTTATTCCAATATTTTTCTAAAATCGAAGTAGATTTGTTCTTGAAATAATTTGATTCAATCCATTCTATTTTTTCCTTTTTACTAATTTTAGAAAACCCTTCAATTTTATTTTCAAAAAATTCTTTTTTCATTATTCAAAGATAATCAATGTATTGGTGATGTTGTTTCAATTTTTTAAATTAGTATTAACTTCAAAATAAAACAATGAAATATTTTATTAATAAATTTTCAATAATAATATTATGTTTTGTGTTAATGTTAAATTATGCTTGTGATTTAAATATTGAACCGCAGCGTCCAAACATAATATATATTCTTGCTGATGATTTAGGTTATGGTGAAATAGGTGTTTTTGGACAAAAATTAATTGAGACTCCAAACATCGATAATTTAGCAAAATCAGGAATGATTTTTACTGATCATTATTCTGGTGCGCCGGTGTGCGCTCCAGCTAGAAGTGTTTTGTTGACAGGTAATCACTCTGGAAATACTCATATAAGAGCTAATGGTGAGTGGTCTGAAAGAGGAAATGTATGGAGTTTTAAAGCTATGCTTGAAGACCCTTATTTGGAGGGGCAAAGACCTCTTTTAGATTCAATTACAACCGTAGCTCAAGTTTTACATGATAATGGTTATAAAACAGGAATGGTCGGTAAATGGGGGCTTGGAGCACCACTTACTAATAGTATTCCCAATAAAAAAGGCTTCGATTTTTTTTATGGATATAATTGTCAAAGACAAGCTCACACTTATTACCCAACTCATTTATGGAAGAATGAAACTAGAGATTTATTAGATAATTATATAGTTACAAAACAAGAAGGTTTGGATGGTTTAGATCCTAATGAACCAGAGTCATATTCAAAATATAATCAAAACGATTATGCACCGACCTTAATGCATAAAGAAGCTTTGAATTTTATTTCAAGAAATCAAAGCGCTCCATTTTTTTTATATTACGCTTCACCAATTCCACATTTACCATTACAAGCTCCAAAAAAGTGGGTTAATTATTATCAAAAAAAGTTTGGAAAAGAAATCCCTTACATTGGAAAATCATACTATCCAAATAAAACTCCAAGAGCTACTTATGCTGCTATGATTTCTTATTTAGACGAACAAGTTGGTGAATTAATTGAAAAATTAAAAGAGATTAATCAATATGAAAACACTTTAATTATTTTCACAAGTGATAATGGTCCATCATGGGTTGATCATGTCGATTATAAGTTTTTTAATAGTACAGGCAAGTTTGTTAATTCTCGAAGAACAATGAAAGGGAGCGTAAGTGAAGGTGGTATAAGAGTTCCCATGATTGCATCTTGGCCCAATAAAATAAAGGCAGGCTCTAAATCAAATCATATATCAGCATTTTATGATTTTTTTGAAACGGCCTGTGATGTTGCTGGAATTGATAATGAAATACAAACAGATGGTGTAAGTTTTTATCCTGAAATGATTGGAGGAGTCCAGGCTAAACATGATTATTTGTATTGGGAATATCCAGCAAGTGGAGGTCTGCAAGCTATAAGAATGGGTAAATGGAAAGGTGTGAAAAATAATTTATTTAAAAACCCTTCAAAATTAAAATTGTTTGATTTGAGTTATGATGAAAAAGAATTAAATGATGTTTCTTCAAAAAATCCAGAAATAGTCAAAGAGCTTGAACAAAAACTTAAAGAGGCTCATAGCACTCCTTACTTAAAAGAATTTATCATTCCTTCACTTGAACAATAGCTAAATGAAATCTAAAGCACCTGCGAGAATTTGTTTATTTGGTGATCATCAAGATTATCTTGGACTTCCAGTCATAGCATGTGCTATAAATAAATACATGATAGTTGAAGGAGTTCCAAATAATGCTAATTATTTATTATTTACTTTGATTGATCTTAATAAAATAATCAAGATCAATTTAAATGAAGATTTTTCAGCTTTAAAAAAAGGAGATCATATTAGGCACGTACTGAGAACTTTGATTAATAATAATATAAATATAGATAAAGGCTATGATATAAAAATTAGTAGTAATATTTTTATTAATGCAGGAATTTCAAGTTCATCAGCTTTAACGGTTGCTTTGATTAGTTTCTTTATAAAAGTTTTTTACCAAAAGACATGTTCTGAAGAGTTTATTGCTGAGCTAGCATATAAAAGTGAGGTACTAGAACAAGAAGGTTCTGGGGGAAGAATGGATCAGTATTCAATATCACTTGGAAATACTATTTTTTTAGAAACTAAAAATGCTTTTAGTTTTAAAAAAATAAATAACCCCATCAAGAGTTTTATAATTGCAAATTCAGGTGTTAAGAAAAAAACTGATTTAGTTTTGAAAAACTTAAAAAGTAAAGTTATTAGTGCTATAGAAAAAATTAAGTTAAATAATCCGACTTTTAATTTAAAAGAAATTTCAGTTAAAGAAATAAACCAATATAAAAGTCGATTGAGTAAAACCTCTTTTAAATATTTTAGAGCAGCTGTGGAAAACCATTCGATTACCCAAACTGCCTATTTAGAACTAAAAAAGAAAAATCCAAATCTTAATAATATTGGTAAATTAATGAATAGACACCATAATATTTTAAAAAATGATTTATCTGTAACTGTTCCTTTAATAGATAGAATGATTGATTTAGCTTTAAAAAACGGATCATATGGAGCTAAAATTATTGGTTCAGGTGGAGGAGGATCAATCCTGATATTGACAAACAAAGTAAATGAAAACAAAATTATTAATGCTATGTATAAAGTTGGAGCTAAAGAAGTGGTAAAAGCTAATGTGTCCCCAGGAATATTTAGTCTATAGTTACTGTCTTTTTATCTATTAAAAAATTGCAACAAAATTTTATTTACTAAATTTAGATAACAATTAACTTATGATAGATCTTTCTTTTCTCGATATTTCAATAATTATAGGATTTTTTTCAATAACCTTGTTCATTGGGTTTTATGTTTCAAAAAAATCTTCTTCTAGTTCAAGT
>JABJFE010000058.1 GCA_018662905.1 Flavobacteriaceae bacterium | reverse complement strand
GAATTTGAAATCACTTCTTTATCTGAGGTCAAAACTCCTTCACAACCAAGTCTTTTCAAAGCGTATTTCACACTTTGAGTATTTCCAGCACCATAATCAATTATTGCTATTCTCATTATAAAACTCCTTTTGTAGAAGGCAATATTAATTTATCTTGATTTTTACTTACAGCACTTTTAATACACTTAGCAAAAGCCTTAAATATAGATTCTATTTTATGATGCTCGTTAGTTCCTTCGACTTTAATATTAGCATTTAGTTTAGCCCCGTCGCAGAACGATTTAAAAAAATGATAAAACATTTCAGTTGGCACATCCCCTATTTTTTCTCTTTTAAATTCAGCATCCCAAACCAGCCAACTTCTACCACCAAAATCTATTGCTACTTGAGCTAGACAGTCGTCCATCGGTAAGGAAAAAGCATATCTTTCTATACCTATTTTCTTTCCTAAAACGGATGAAAAAGATTCTCCAAGCGCGATAGCCGTATCCTCAATCGTATGATGCTCATCAACATTTAGATCACCATCAACTTTTATGTTTAAATCAACAAGCGAGTGCCTTGAAAGCTGATCTAACATATGATCAAAAAACGAGAGTCCAGTATCTATGTTGCTTTTACCTGTCCCATCTAAATCAAGCTCAATTTCAATTTTAGTTTCATTAGTATCTCTGTTAAACTTAGAATATCTACTTAACCCACTTAAATACTCATAAACTGATTTCCAAGAATCTGTTTCAAGTTTCACAATATTGTTTAACGACTCATCTAAATCAGATCCATTGTAAAAAATTCCAGAACATTTTAAGTTATTAGCAAGTTGCATATCAGATGATCTATCTCCTACAACAAAAGAATTAGTCATATCAATTTCACTATCCTCTATATACTCCGTTAACATTCCAGTTCTTGGTTTTCTATAATTAGAGTTCTCATTCTCAAAACTCTTATCAATATGTGTTTTAAAAAAACTAACCTCTTCGTTTTTAAATGAATTAATAATAAAATTTTGAACAGGCCAAAAGGTTTCTTCAGGAAAAGAGTCTGTTCCTAAACCGTCTTGATTAGTAACCATAACAAGTTTAAAATCCAACTCTTCACTAATCTTATTTAAGTACTTAAACACACCTGGAAAAAAAGATAATTTGTCAAAACTATCTAATTGTTTATCAATCTCAGGCTCCTTAACTAAAGTTCCGTCTCTATCTATAAATAGAATTTTTTTCATAATTCGTTAAGCGTTTTAATTAAACTATTATTTTCAATTTTTGTTCCAATCGTAATTCTTAAACAATTTTGACACAATGGTTGATTAGACCTATTTCTAACAATAATACCCTTCTCCAATAACTGATTATACCTTAAATCAGCGTTATCAACTTTAACTAAAAGAAAATTTGCATCAGATTTATATATTTTCTCAACAAAATCAAGTTTTTCTAAACTAGTTAACAATAGCATTCTTTGATTTAAGACAAGATCAATATTCTTTTTTATCTCATCGATCTTATTTAACTCCTTTAAAGCTTTATTTTCAGTAAGTGTATTTACATTGTAAGGAGGTTTGATTTTATTTATATAATTAATAATCTTATTGTTTGAAATCCCCATTCCTAACCTTATACCTGCCATTCCATAAGCCTTAGACATAGTTTGAGTAATTATTAGATTTTCATACTTATCAATAAGGTTAGTTAAAGATTTTTGAGATGAAAAATCTATATAAGCCTCATCAACAACAACAATACCGTTAAATTTTTTTATTAAATTATCTAAAACATTAATCTCAAATGAATTTCCTGTAGGGTTATTAGGTGAACACAAGAACAAAATCTTAATATTAGACGTCTTTAAATCCAATATTTTATCTGTATCAATTGAAAAATCACTTTTTAATGGAATTTCAATATTCTCAACTCCGTTGGTTTTTGCGATTACATCATACATTCCATAAGTTGGCGGAAGAGTAATAATTTTATCCTTATTAGGATTGCAAAAAACTCTTACAATTAAATCAAGAATTTCATCAGTACCATTTCCAAATACAACTTGATTTACATTTATATTTTTATTTTTAGAAATAACTGTTTTTAAATTTATATGCTTGTTGTCTGGGTATCTATTAATTTCATTTTTAAAAGGAGATTCATT
>JABJFE010000156.1 GCA_018662905.1 Flavobacteriaceae bacterium | reverse complement strand
TCATATTATTTAATTGTTTTCATTTGTAAAATTAGTTTAAATTTGTATTTGTTTTAAGTTTTTTAATAAAAATTAATGAAAAGATTTTGTGTTTTATTTTTTATGTTATTTATAACATTTAATTATTCTCAAAATAGAAAAGAAATTGAAATTACAAGATTTAATAATCCCCCAAAAATCGATGGAATAATTAATGATTCTCAGTGGAAAAATTTAGAAGCTGCAACAGATTTCGAAAGGCACATGCCTAATAACGGACAAAAAGAAAGAGAAGGTTACGAGTCTTTTATTTATTTAGGATATGATGATACCGGAATATATGTAGCCGGAAAATTTAATGATCCTAATCCATCGTCAATTCCCTTAGAGTTTAGTCAAAGAGATGATATATGGGGAGTAAATGCTGATTCGTTTTGGTTAAGTATAAATACTAATGATGATAACTTAAACGATCAAGGTTTTCAGATAACTAGCGCAGGAACACTTGGTGATTCTTATACATCTGGTGAATTCTCTGAGAAGGATTGGAATTTTGATACTGTTTTTGAAGCTAAAGTTTCAATTGATGAAAACGGGTGGAATATGGAAATGAAAATTCCTTATAGTGCTCTTAGATTTCCTTCATCTGATATTCAATCGTGGGGAATACAATTTTCAAGAAGAATAATTAAGTTTGGTGAGTTTTACACGTGGAATTATGTTGATAACAAAACTTCTACATTTAGAGAGTCTTTAGGCTTATTAAAAGGACTAAAAAACATATCTCCTCCTACTCGACTATTCTTTTACCCTTATTTACAATCTTCTTTAGATTTAAATAAAAACAATCGACCATTAAGTGGATATTCTGCAGGAATGGATTTAAAATATGGAATCAGTAATAATTTCACATTAGACGCTACATTAATTCCTGATTTTGGACAAGTTGCATTTGATGAAAAAGAATTGAACCTGAGTCCATTTGAGCAAAAATTTGATGAAAAAAGAGCGTTTTTTACCGAAGGATCTCAGTTATTTAAAAAAGCGGATAATGGTGGCTTTAGAGGAGGAAACTTTTTCTACAGCAGAAGAATTGGTGATGATATTAATTTAAACACAGATGAATTAATTGAAGACAATGAAGAATTAACAAGTTACGATACTAAAGCAAAACTTATTAATTCAATTAAATTGACTGGAACTACGAATTCAGGGCTTAGTATTGGAATAATTAATTCAATTACTGATAAAGCTTATGCTAATGTAAAAGACTTAAACACTCAAGAAATAAAAAACAAACTAATAGCACCACTTACAAATTACAATGTTATTTCCCTAAGTCAAAAAGCTTTAAATCAATATTCTACATTTTCTTTTTTAAATACAAATGTTAACAGAGAAAGTGATTTTAATAATTCTAATAACAGTGCACTAGTAATTGATTTATTTGATAATAAAAGAAAATTTAATTTTAATGCTAGCGTATTCCAAAGCAATTCTAAGTCCTTTTCTGAAATAAAAGGATTTAGAGGAGGTATAAGTTTGAGTGAGCTAACTGGAAGCCTGAGATTTGATATAGGTTGGAATGGAGTTGATTCTAATTATTACCAAAATGATCTTGGTTATTATAACTTAAGAAATGATCAAAGACTTTGGACGAGAATCAAATACATGACATTTGAACCATCGAAACTATTCGAAAAAGTAGAAGGTTATTTATGGATGAGTGAAAGAAGTAGGTTCTTTCCTAAAATTTTAAAATCAAGAGGAGTAAGAATAGGAATTGAAGCAATCTCTCTAAACTTAGAAGAAATTAGAGCAAGTTTTGATTATACTTCAAAATACAAGGACTTTGAAGAAACTAGAAAAGAAGATTTTTTTATATATCAACCTGCTGAATACGAATTAGAATTTAGTTACAGATCTGATACTAGAAAAAAACTAGTTTATGGATCAGGAATAGAACATTCTTATGGTGTAAATGAGCAATTTAATGAGGATAGTAGTAAGACTGAAATTGAATTTTACTCTGGATACAGGTTGTCTAACCAATTTAAAGTTGAATTAGGAATTTCAAATGGAATAAGTAAGAACGAAATT
>JABJFE010000079.1 GCA_018662905.1 Flavobacteriaceae bacterium | reverse complement strand
GAATTAGTCGTATTAATGAGTGCTGAATCAGTTAAGCCTGTATCAAATAATTGATAATTTTTCTCAGATTCAATAGTTTTGTGTGAGAGATTTAAAATCGTACTACCTAAATCTAAACCTATCCCAAAAGAATATGAATTAGCATCTTTTACCTTAAAAGATTTTTTGTAGGGACTTTGATTTTTATTATATCCTGCTCTTAAGCTTATTTTATTTAATCTAAACTCTGTTCCTAGTCTTAGATTTAATGTTTTCTGTAATGATGTATTAATTTCATTATTGATAATACCAAAATCTCTTCTAGGGTTTACTTTTGTATTAGAAAAATCTTTTGTTTCTAAGTCTATACTTATTAGCCCTAATTTTCCTACAATTATAGCTGAGCTAAAGGTAAGAGTTGAAGGTGTGGCGATTTTGTATTTAGGGTAAATATTTGTAATTCTTGGATTAACAATATCAGTATAATTAGTATTATCTATATCGATAGACTGAGTTTCTAAATATTGAGAGGTTTGATCCCATAAACTATACCAGGTTGGTGAGTGATAAGAAATTCCCAGTCTGAAACTTTTAAATTTTCTTATAGCTCCAACTTGAAACGAAATACCTTTTCCCTGAGTAACTAAATTGTTTTGAAATAAAATTGACTTAATGGCAGAGTTATTATCAAAATTATTTTCATAATGCATTAAATACTTTTCTATGTATATATCATGTGTGTTTAAATTAAACCCAAAGTAATAATCTTCTTTAAATTGAATTCCAATATTTAAATTATACTTATTGTTATATCCTTTAGATTCACTAGAATATTCTTGATCTACACCATTATTATATTTAGCAATCGAAAAAAATTGATTTAAATTGTCATCATAATTAATGAGATAGGCTTGATAAGCAAGAAAAGCTTGCTGAGCAGAAAATCCGTAAAGTTCTCCTAAATTTCTGTACACTCCAGAGATATCTTGGTTCCCTGTATTTAAAATTTCGGGGGAAATTCCATATGAATTGTTAAGAAAAAAACTATCTATTGAATTATTATCATTTCGACCTTTTATTAAAAAATTATTTTTGTAAGAATTGTTTGTCTGTACATTAATTCCAAAAGAAATTTTATTGATATTACCACCTCCATAATTTTTTAATATCCAAACAGCACCTCCCTGATTAAATGAAAAGTTATTGTCATCTTCGCTTTCAGAATTATTAAAAAATAAAGTCTTATTAGTTTTTTTTTCTATTGAAAGAGTGAATCCATATTCGTTATCATTAAAAACAGCACTACTGGCGGGGTTTATGTTTATTGCCGAAAGATCTCCTCCCAATGCTCCAAAAGCTCCACCCATTGATTCGAATCTTGCAGTTCCGCTAGGATTGTTAGATGTAAATCCTAGAACATCATTTAATGTTTGTGAACTTAAAGAGATTGAACAAAGAAACAGAAAAAACGAAATTCTTTTCAAATGCATTTTAAAACTATCTTTTACTTCTGGAAACGCTTCCTGAACTTGAGGAAGAACTCCTACTCACACTTCCAACACTTGATCTTGAAGAGTTTGAAGATGATGAAGGTGTATAAGAAGGTCTAGATTTATTTGAACTTGAAGAGCTTGATTCAGGTCTTGAATAGCTTCTAGTGTTACTAGATGAATTTGTGTTATTCAATTCGCTTCTTGAATATCCTCTTCCATTGTTTAATGAACCCTTACTAGATCTTGAAACATCGTAGGATCTTGTTGATCCATATTTAGTAGTTTGGAAATTAGGTTTAGAGGATCTTTTTTTGTCACTATTAGAATTCCCATAGTTTTCTAATTCACCTCTGTTTTGATATCCTCTTGCTGGACCCACAACTCCCTGAGAATTTTTTAAAGCATAATAAACTCTGTTAATATTTCTATTTTTGATTTGATCTAATTTTTCAGATTTCTCACCATTACCAGACTTTTCTATTTTATTCTCATTTCTTCCAACATTATAATTTGTAGTTGAGTTAGAGTTAGATGAATTTTCGAGAATACCTTTGTCAGTAGAATATAAAGAACTTCTTTGTCCATTCATATATGCAACTCCAGAATATCTATTTCTTGAATAATATGGATCGTTATAATCTGGTCCATTATAATAAGGATGCCACCAATTATTCCACATGTAACCATTACCGTATCTAGAACCATATCCATATCCATAACGATAATAATTTAATCCCCAAGGAGAATACCAATTCCAATAAGAGGAATGATAATTACCATACCGATTATATCCGTATGGATTATAATTCATGTAAGGAGTGTATATTGTACGGTCTCTAAAAATTATATTAATTGACGTGGGGCTATCTCCCCATAAACCATTACTATTATTGTAAGAGACATTTGTATTTGAAGAATAAGAGTTTACGTCAGTGATGATTGAATCATTAAGAGAAGGATTTAAACCTAATTCATTTGATTTTTGTTCAAAATAGTTTTTATAAAACGTACCATTATTGCTGGAACTTTCAACATTAACATTATTTCCATATATACCATCGCTATTGTTTGAATTGATTGTGTTTAGTGGTCCACAACTTATTAACGATAATGTAAAAAGTAATAATATTAAGTGTCTCATTTTGTTTATAATTTAATTAATTTAGCATTACCTAAAATTAATCAATAATTATGCCAATACCAATTCATGTCTAAAAAGTTAACTAAAAGAGAGGACGATTATTCTAAGTGGTACAACGAATTAGTTGTTAAAGCTGACTTAGCTGAAAACTCTTCAGTTAGAGGTTGTATGGTCGTAAAACCATATGGTTATGCTATATGGGAAAAAATGCAAGCACAGCTAGATAAAATGTTTAAGGAGACTGGACATCAAAATGCGTATTTTCCTTTGTTTGTTCCTAAAAGTTTATTTGAAGCCGAAGAAAAAAATGCTGAAGGATTTGCAAAAGAGTGCGCTGTAGTTACGCACTACAGACTTAAAAATGATGATAAGAATCCTGGAAAATTAATCGTTGATGAAAATGCTAAATTAGAAGAAGAGTTAATTGTTAGACCTACAAGCGAAGCAATTATTTGGAATACATATAAGAATTGGATACAATCTTATAGAGATTTACCTATTTTAATAAATCAATGGGCTAATGTGGTAAGGTGGGAAATGAGAACAAGACTTTTTTTACGAACAGCTGAATTTTTGTGGCAAGAAGGTCATACCGCTCATTCAACGAAAGATGAGGCCTTAACTGAGGCAGAACAAATGAACGATATTTATGCTGAATTTGCTCAAAACTTTATGGGGATCCCAGTTATTAAAGGTTTGAAATCAGAAAGCGAAAGGTTTGCTGGTGCAGAGGAAACCTATTGTATTGAAGCCCTTATGCAAGATGGTAAAGCTTTGCAGGCTGGTACCTCTCATTTTTTAGGTCAAAACTTTGCAAAAGCATTTGATGTTAAATTCGCAAATAAAAGTGGAACTCTTGATTATGTTTGGGCTACATCCTGGGGTGTTTCAACTAGATTGATAGGTGCTTTAATTATGACGCATTCTGACGATAACGGTTTAGTTCTTCCACCAAATTTAGCTCCTATTCAGGTGGTTATCATTCCAATATACAGATCTGACGAGCAATTTGAATTGATTTGCTCTAAAGTAAATCCAATAATTGATAAGCTTAAAGCCAAAAATATTTCTGTTTTATTTGATAAAAGAGATACTTATAAGCCAGGATTTAAGTTTAATGAACATGAAATTAAGGGCGTTCCAATTAGAATAGCTGTAGGTCCAAAAGATTTAGATAATTCAACTCTTGAAATATTTAGAAGAGATGAAATGGTTAAAGAAACAATTGCTTTTGATGAAGTTTTTGATAAAATCGATTTTTTATTAAAAGACATTCAAACTAATTTATTTTCTAAGGCAAAAATATTTACTGAAAATAATACTAGGATTGTGAATAACTATGATGAGTTTAAATCAATTTTAAATAATGAAGGCGGATTTATTTCAGCTCACTGGGATGGGACGAAAGAAACTGAAGATAAAATTAAAAAAGAAACTAAAGCAACTATAAGATGTATTCCATTAAATTCGGAAAAAGAATCTGGAAAATGTATCTATTCAAATAAGCCATCATTACAGAGAGTTCTATTTGCAAAGGCTTATTGATTTATAAGTTTTTATAAATAAAAAAATTATGTTGCAAGTTTGTATCCTTTCAATTACATTTGCATTCGTTTTTAATAGGCCCGTTCGTCTATCGGCTAGGACGCCAGGTTTTCATCCTGGTAAGAGGGGTTCGATTCCCCTACGGGCTACTAAATAAATAATATGGCTAATCATAAATCAGCGTTAAAAAGAATTAGAAGAAATGAAGCTGTTAAACTTAGAAATAAGGTTCAACACAAAGCTACTAGAAACGCTATTAAAAAGCTTAAAGATTTAAGTGCAAAGAAAGAAGCTACAAAACTTTTACCGTCTGTAGTTTCTATGCTTGATAAATTAGTTAAGAATAACATTATTCATGCTAATAAAGCAGCTAACCTTAAATCTAAGCTAACTAAGCAAGTTTCTTCTTTATAATTTTTTTTGTAATTAAGAATTCATTGAAATAAGAAATTCCTCATTATTGAGTGATCTCTTAATCCTATCATTGATAAATTCCATCGCTTCTACTGGATTCATGTCGGCTAGGTATTTTCTCATCACCCACATTCTTTGGATCGTGTTTTTATCTAATAATAAATCGTCACGTCTTGTTCCTGATGAAACTAAGTCAATTGCAGGAAATATTCTTCTATTTGAAATTCTTCTATCTAATTGAAGTTCCATATTACCTGTTCCTTTAAACTCTTCAAAAATTACCTCATCCATTTTAGATCCTGTTTCAGTTAATGCAGTAGCTATAATTGATAAAGATCCTCCTCCTTCAATATTTCTCGCGGCTCCAAAAAATCTTTTTGGTTTGTGAAGAGCATTAGCGTCTACTCCTCCACTTAATATTTTCCCAGAAGCCGGTTGAACTGTGTTGTAAGCTCTAGCAAGTCTAGTTATGGAGTCTAAAAGAATAACAACATCATGGCCACATTCAACTAATCTTTTAGCTTTTTCTAAAACAATATTGGCCACTTTTACATGCCTATCGGCAGGCTCGTCAAAAGTAGAGGCAACCACCTCTCCCTTTACATTTCTTTGCATATCAGTAACTTCTTCAGGTCTTTCATCAATTAAAAGTATTATTTGATAAACTTCAGGATGATTAGCTGCAATTGCATTTGCAACGTCTTTTAATAACATTGTTTTACCAGTCTTAGGTTGAGAAACTATCATTCCTCTTTGTCCTTTTCCAATTGGCGAAAACAAATCCATTATTCGAGTTGAAACAGTACTACTTTTTTCAGCAATATTAAATTTCTCATTTGGAAATAATGGAGTTAAATGTTCAAATGATACCCTATCTCTAACAATATTAGGACTTAGGCCATTAATTAAAGACACTTTAATTAATGGAAAATATTTTTCTCCCTCTTTTGGTGGTCTTACATGCCCCAACACGGTGTCACCGGTTTTTAAACCAAATAACCTTACTTGAGATTGAGATACATAAATATCATCTGGAGAAGTTAAGTAGTTATAATCAGAGGATCTTAAAAAACCATATCCTTCTTGCATAATATCTAAAACTCCTTCACTTTCAATTATTCCATCAAATTCAAAGTCAGGTTCTTTATATCTATTTCGATTATCCTGGTTATGATTTCTTTCCTTTCTAACAAATTTATTTGGTTTATGAGGAAGTTTATTATCTTTTTTTGACAAAGATTCTTTAGAGTTTTCTTTTGGTTTTACAACCTCTTTTTTGATTTCGTTTTTTGAATCTTTCTTTTCAATTGAAATTTCTTCTTCTGGTTTTTTATCTTCTTTAATAGAACTTGGATTGGAAGCGTAATGATCAATGATCTTATAAGCTAAATCCATTTTTTTTAATCCAGTAGTTTTTTCAATGCCAAGTTTAGAAGCGATATCTTGTAATTCAGCAATTTTTTTTTCTTTTAATGCGGATATTTCAAACATTTTTATTGTTTAAGTTTAGTATGATATGTTGAAAGTTGTAATTCGTTTTATGAAATTGTGGGAATGATTATAATAATCAATGTAAATATACAATTATTTATTAAATCACTTTAAATTCTTAAATTTATACTTCAAAAATAAATAAAATATGATACAAAGAATTCAATCATTATATATGCTTTTGCTGTTTGTATTAAATGTTATTGTTGTAATAAGCATTGATAGTGATCCGTCTTTTTCTTTAGCAGAATCTTATTTCGGTTACTTTAGACCTTATCTTAACGATTATTTTTACTCTGAAATTTTAGCACTTACAGTAATTATTAATATTTTTTTATTTAAAAAACCTAATGTTCAAATAATTGTATTAAGAATTTTATTTCTAACCTTAATTTTTGGATTACTAAATTTATTTGACGAAAGATCTTTAGCAGCTTCGTTCAAAGATCCTGGGCTTTTATATTTTATAACTTCTTTTTTATTAATATTAATGTCTGTAAGATCTATTAAAAATGATCAGGCCATAATAAGATCATCAAACAGATTAAGATAATTTCGATCTATCTCCTAACTCAATTATTTCCATATTTTCAATTTTCTCTTCATTAATTTCAAATCTAATCATAGTTCTTTTTTTATGAAACCCATGTCTTCCTGCGGCACCGGGATTAATAAATAAAACATTATTGACTTTATCAAATTCTACTCTAAGAATATGAGAATGTCCACAAATGAAAATTTTAGGTTTTTCTTGTTTAATTATCGACTTACTTTTTTTATTGTAATAGAGTGGCTTTCCAGCAATGTGAATCATTGAAATCTTAACTTTTTCACACATAAAAGTATTTTCTTCTTTTATAGTTGATCTAACAACACTATCATCAATATTTCCAAAAACAGCTCTTGTTTTTGTAATTTTTTTTAATGTATCATAAACCTTTATGTTTCCTATATCTCCTGCATGCCATATTTCATCTGATTTTTTTGCATATTTGATTATACTATCATCAATATAACTGTGAGTGTCGGACAATAATAGAATTTTTTTCAATTAAATATTTTTTTGATTTTTTTAATAAGGTATATTTGATTTAAACAAAAGTAGTATTTCTCTTGCGATATTTATTAGAATTATCATTTAATGGCGCTAACTATCATGGTTGGCAAATTCAACCAAATTCTGTTTCAATCCAAGAAACAATTGAGAGATGTCTATCTACTATTTTAAATGAAAAAATTAATATTGTAGGTGCTGGCAGAACAGATTCAGGAGTTCATGCATCTTATTTTTGTGCACACTTTGATTATGATCAAATAATTAAAGACAAATCAAATTTTATTTATAAATCAAATTCTTTTTTGCCAAAAGATATTAGTATTAACAAAATTTATGATGTCAAGAGCGATTTTCATTCAAGATTTGACGCGTTAAGTAGAACATATCAGTACAGACTTAATACATTTAAAAACCCTTTTTTATCTAATAATTCTTACTACCTAAGAAAAGATATTAATTTCTATAAAATGAATTTAGCTGCTCTAAAACTTTATAACTACAAAGACTTTAAGTCTTTTTCAAAATCTAATACTGACGTTTATACTTTTGACTGTAACATAACAGATGCAAAATGGAGCTTTAGAGAAGATCATTGGATTTTTGAAATTTCTGCTAATCGTTTTTTAAGAAATATGGTAAGAGCTATTGTTGGAACTCTTATTGAAATTGGAGAAGGTAAACATGAGATTTCTCATATGGATACTGTAATTAAAAGTAAAGATAGAGAAGTTGCAGGCTATTCAGTTCCTGCACAAGGCTTATGTTTAACTAACATTGTTTATCCTAAAAATTCATTATTTGATGAATAAAAATTCCAATCTTCTAGATTTAAAGCTTTTTAAAAGACTCTTGGATTATGTTTTAATATATAGGGGTGTGTTTATTTTTGTAGCAATTTCTGCGTTACTAATTTCTGTTTTTTCGACATTAACACCTTATTTAATTAAGGTAGCTGTAGATGATTATTTAGCTTTAGGTAAGTATCAAGATTTTATTTATTTAATAATCTTAATGTTTTTTAATTTGATGCTCACGGTTCTTTTTATGTTTTTATTTAGCTATTACGCCAATTTGCTTGGGCAAAAAGTTATTTATGATTTAAGAGTTCAGTTGTTCAAACATATTCTAAATTTCAGAATGTCATATTTTGACAAATCCTCTGTTGGACGATTAGTAACTAGAGCTGTAAATGATATGGAAACAATTGCAAGTATTTTTAGCCAGGGTCTTTTTATGATAGCTGCTGATTTGATGCAAATGTTTTTAGTAATTATTGTAATGCTTTTCTTAAGCTGGAAATTATCTCTAACAATTTTTTTCATTTTACCTTTTATCCTTTTTGCTACAAGAAAGTTTCAAAAATCAATGAAAATAGCTTTTAATGAAGTTAGGTCTGAGGTTGCTAATTTAAATTCTTTTGTTCAAGAAAGGATTACTGGAATGAAAATCGTTCAATTGTTTAATAGAGAAAAAATTGAATACGATAATTTTGTTCAAATTAATGAAAAACACAAAAAAGCTTGGTTAAAAACAGTTTGGTATAATTCAATATTTTTTCCAATTGCAGAGCTTTCTACATCTGTAACTATAGGTTTGATTGTTTGGTTTGGTGGGTTAAATGCCGTTTTAGAAAATTCATCAATTACACTAGGAACTATTTTTTTATTCATTCAACTGTCACAAATGCTGTTTAGACCATTACGTCAAATAGCGGATAAGTTCAATACATTACAGATGGGTATGGTTGCTGCAAGTAGAATTTTTAAAATAATTGACACTAAAAGTAATATACTTGACTTAGGCACTAAAAACGAAGAATTAATTGATGGTAATATAGTTTTTGATAATATTAGCTTTTCATATATAAATAATGAAAAAGTAATAAAAAACCTTTCTTTTAAAATAAATAATGGAGAAAAAATTGCAATAGTTGGTTCCACTGGATCTGGTAAGACTACTATTGTTAATTTAATATCTAGATTTTATGATACTCAAGATGGTTCAATTTTTATTGGACGTGAAAATATTAAAGATTATAAGTTAGAATCTCTTAGAGGAAGTATTGCTTTAGTCTTGCAAGATGTTTTTCTATTTGCAGATACAATTTTAAATAATATAACTCTTTGGGACTCTTCTATTTCTTTTGATAGTGTTGTGATTGCTGCAAAAAAAATTGGAATACATGATTTTATTTTATCACTTCCTGAAGGTTATAATTACAATGTAAAAGAAAGGGGAGTAATGTTATCTCAAGGTCAAAGGCAATTAATTTCCTTTTTAAGAGCATATATTAAAAATCCATCAATTCTAATTTTAGATGAAGCTACATCCAGTATTGATTCAAATTCCGAAGAATTAATTCAAAATGCAACCGAAAAAATTACTGAAAATAAAACTTCAATTATAATTGCTCATAGGTTATCAACAATTTTAAATTCAGATAGAATTTTTGTAATGAATAAAGGAGTTTTAGTTGAAAATGGAACTCATAAAGAATTGATACTAAAGAAAAATGGATATTATAAGGGTTTATATGAAATTCAATTTAAAAAAGAAGAGTCTACTGTAATTCAGTCTCAAGATTAGACTTTAAAATTTCGCTATTTTTGATTGAGATAAGCTCTCCATTTTTGATTAAAGATAGTTTGCCATTTTCTTCAGAAATAACTACCGCTAAAGCATCTGTTTTTTCGGTTATTCCAATAGCTGCTCTGTGTCTTAGACCAAGTCTAGAATTAATATTTTGATTTTCAGTGACAGGTAGAATAACCCTGGATCCTGTTATGTAATTTCCTTCTATTAAAACTGCACCATCATGAAGAGGACTGTTTTTATAAAAAATACTTTCAATAATAGGGCTTGATATGGAAGCATAAAGTTCATCCCCACTAGTTCTTACAAAATCTAAACTATTATTTCGCTCAATTACAAAAAGTGCTCCTGTTTTGTTTTTTTTTAGATTTTCACAAGCAATAATAAACTCATCTAAATCCATACTGGTTTGTTCATTGGAAATTTTAAAAAATAAATTAAATTTTCTTAATATATTTTTATTATTAGTAATGTTTGAAGAGCCAAGTAACAAAAGGAATTTTCTTATTTCTTGTTGAAAAACTACAATTATTGCAATCACCCCAACACTAATAAATCCACCTAGAATATTACTTAGAATAGGCATGTTTACAAGTTCTGTTAACCACCAAATAATATAAATAATAACAAAGCCTAAAAAAATATTGATAGCTGCAGTCCCTTTAACTAATTTGTAAACATAGTACAGCATTATTGCAACTAGAACAATATCTACAAATGGTATTATGAAGTTTTGAGTTATGTTTAATATATCTTCCAAATCACTACTAAATTAGTTAAAATTGTTTTAAACGTTTTCTTTTAAAAAACTACAAAGTTTAATTACTTCTTTTGCCTCTTTGACATCATGAACTCTTAAAATGTTAGCCCCATTAATTAGTGCTATCGTGTTCAATACAGTTGTTCCATTTAACGCTTTCGAAGGTTCTGTTTTTAAAAGTTTATAAATCATGGATTTTCTCGATATCCCGACTAATATAGGCTTATCTAAAATTTTATAAAGTTTTAGATTATTTAATATTTGATAATTATGTTCAATAGTTTTACCGAATCCAAAACCAGGATCAATTATTATATCACAGACTCCATTGTTTTGTGCTAAATCAATTTTTTTTGATAAATCTTTTATGATTTCGTAATTGATATTTTTATAAACAGGGTTGTTCTGCATATTTGAAGGATTTCCCCTCATGTGCATAATTATATAGGGGGTTTTATATTTACCAGCAATTTTATAAATATTGTTATCTAAATCTCCACCGGAAATATCATTTATTATTGAAGCTCCTGCATTAATTGACTTTTCTGAAATTTCACTTCTAAATGTATCCACTGAAATAATACTTTCTTTAAATGTTTTATAAATAAGTTTAATAATAGGTATTACTCTTTTTTCTTCCTCTTCAATAGTAATTGATGTTGCTCCGGGTTTAGAGCTGTATCCACCAACATCAATAATATCAGCTCCATCTAAAACCATTTTTTCAACTTGCTTTAATATTTTTTTTTCACTTGAATAGATTCCTCCATCGTAAAATGAGTCAGGTGTAACATTTAAAACACCCATAATTTTGGGAATTGACAAGTCTAAAACTGAACCCTTTATATTTAAAACCATTATTTTTAATAACTTTTTACAAAAGTAATCTACCTAATTCAATTTTTTCAACGAAATTTATACAAAAAAATAATTGGCAGTAAATACTTCAACTCAGTACGATCAAATAACCTCAATTTGTAGAGATCTTTTCAAGAAGAAAATGGTGGATTATGGAAGTGCTTGGAGAATATTAAGATTAACTTCTTTAACAGATCAAATTTTTATTAAAGCTCAACGCATTAGAGGTTTGCAAACTAATAAAGAAAGAAAAGTTGATGAAGGTGAGTTTTCTGAATTTATAGGTATTATAAATTACTCTATAATGTCATTAATTCAAATAGAAAAAGGAGTTGTAGAATCACCTGATTTGTCCTTAGAACAAGCTATTGAGCTTTATGATTTTAATTTTTCAGAAACCAAAAGTTTAATGGAAAATAAGAATCACGATTATGGAGAGGCGTGGAGAGAAATGAGAGTCAGTTCACTAACAGACTTAATTATTCAAAAAATATTGAGAATTAAGCAAATTGAAGATAATCAAGGTAAAACTTTAGTTAGTGAAGGAATTGATGCAAATTATCAAGATATGATAAACTATTCTGTGTTTGCATTAATTCATTTACAAGACAAATAAATAATTATGTTTTGGTTTTGGAAAAAAATAGGTAACATATTAATTACCCTTTTTGGAGTAGTTACTATAATTTTCTTTTTATTTAATATTCTTCCAGGTGATCCAGCACAGATGATGCTTGGTCAAAACGAAAATTCTGAACAATTAGTTGTTTTGAAAAAAAAATATGGTTTTGATAAGCCTATTACAACTCAATATTTGTATTATTTAAACGATTTGTCAATAATTTCATTTCATTCAAAAAATTCAGAAAATATATCTTTTCTAAGAGACAAAAAATACAACTACTTAAATATTTTAGATACCAAAAATTATTTTTTAGTCTTAAAGACACCATATCTAAGAGATTCTTATCAAAAAAATGGAGTTTCAGTTATAGATATTATTAAAAACACTTTGCCAAATACTTTTGTTTTAGCATTTGCATCAATTTTAATTGCTGTGTTTTTAGGACTTTTTTTAGGTATTATCGCAGCTTTAAATAAAAATACTTGGATAGATTACTCAATTCAAGTTATAAGTACATTAGGAATGAGTATTCCTTCTTTTTTTAGTGCAATAATATTTGCTTGGTTATTTGGATTTGTTTTAAGTGAATTTACTGGACTTAATATGACAGGAAGTTTGTATGAACTAGATGATTATGGTGAACAAATGAGATTGCAGTTAAAAAACCTTATTCTTCCGTCAATTGTACTAGGAATAAGACCAATAGCGGTAATTTCTCAAATGATGAGAAATTCTTTATTAAAAGTACTTTCAAAAAATTATATTACCACAGCTTATGCAAAAGGCTTATCAAAGTTTAATGTTATTAAAAATCATGCATTGAAAAATTCATTAAACCCTGTTGTTACTGCCTTATCCGGTTGGTTTGCAAGTATGTTAGCTGGCTCTGTTTTTGTTGAATATATATTTGGATGGAATGGTTTAGGAAAAGAAATAGTAGATGCTTTAAATAAATTAGATGTTCCAGTTTTAATTGGTTCAGTGCTCACAATTTCTTTAATATTCATAATGATCAATATATTTGTTGATATAATTTATACTTGGTTAGATCCAAGAACAAAAAATAATTTTTAAAAATTTAAAATGAGAAAAAAAATAGTAGCTGGTAATTGGAAAATGAATAATGGATTAAGTGAGACAATTGAACTTATTAATGATTTAAAACAAAATTTAAGTGATAGTGATGTTAAAGTAATGATTGCTCCATCATATCCTTTTCTTAAAACAGCAGTTGATCAAGTTGGGGACGGTAGTATTGAAGTTATATCTCAAAACATTAATGATAATAAATCAGGTGCTTATACTGGAGAAGTTTCGATAGATATGTTGAATAGTATTGGTGTAAACACTACTTTGATTGGTCATTCCGAAAGAAGAGCATATTATAATGAGGATGATGCTTTGTTATTAAAAAAAATTAATTTGGCCTTGGAAAGTAATATGGATATTATTTTTTGTTTTGGTGAGGAGTTAAAAGACAGGAAATCTAATTCTTATTTTGATATTGTTAAGGCTCAATTGGAAAATACAGTAATGAAATTAGAACCCAACTCTTGGAAAAATATTGTTCTAGCTTATGAGCCAGTTTGGGCTATAGGAACTGGAGAAACAGCTTCAGCAGAACAGGCACAGGAAATACATAAGTTTGTAAGAAATTGTATTTCTGAACACTTTAGTTCTGAAATTGCAGATAATGTACCAATACTATATGGAGGAAGTGTTAAGCCTTCTAATGCTGTTGAAATTTTTAATAAGAAAGATGTTGATGGAGGTCTAATTGGAGGAGCTGCATTAAATGCTCATGATTTTGTTGAAATTATTAAAGCTAACAACTAAATTTTATATTTTGTAAATTAGAAAGAGTTTGGGAACAAAAGAAAAAATATCTGAACAACAACTTTCTGAGACTGATTTAATGCATGAAAATGAAATCATTCTTTATAATGATGATGTGAACACATTTGATCATGTTATTAATACTTTAATAAGTGTTTGTGATCATACTTTAGAACAAGCTGAACAGTGTTCATTGATTGTGCATTATAAAGGGAAATGTGGTGTTAAGTCTGGATCTTACTTCGAACTAAAGCCGATGTGTACTAAATTGTTGCAAGCAGGACTTTCCGCTGAAATAGAGTAGTGGGTATTGTGGCATGGGTTTTGTAGATTTATAATTATGAAAAAACTAATTTTTTTATTTATGGGATTATTTTCGTTTTCTTGTAATGCTCAAGAACCTACAGACACCAATGTTTCTAAAGAAAGTATTCATCAATTTAAACTTACTGATTTAAACGGAGAAACTTTTAATATGTCTAGTTTAAAAGGTAAAAAGGTTATGGTAGTTAATACCGCTTCAAAGTGTGGATTAACCTATCAATATGAAATACTTGAAAAAATGTATAAGGATTATGAATCTGACAATTTCATTATTGTAGGTTTTCCAGCCAATAATTTTTTATGGCAAGAACCAGGTTCAAATGATGAAATAGCTGCATTTTGTAAAAAAAATTATGGAGTAAGTTTTCCTATGATGGAAAAAGTTTCTGTAAAAGGTTCTGACATGCATCCTCTTTATAAGTTTTTAACTAATAAAAATAAAAATGGTTATAAAGATTCCTCTGTTAAATGGAATTTTCAAAAATATTTAATTAACGAAAATGGTCACCTTGAAAAAATAATTTCACCAAGAACAAAACCAGATGATCCATCCATCATTCAGTGGATTAAAACTTAGTTAAATGAAAAAAAGTGGAGTAAGTACTAAATGTGTTCACTCAGGTGATTTAATTGATGATAAATTTAAAGGTGCAACCTCTCCAATTTTTCCCTCTACAGCTTATGATTTTGTTGATGTTGAAGAGGATAGATATCCTAGGTATTTTAATACTCCAAATCAAAAAGCTTTATCAAAAAAAATAGCTGATCTTGAGAATTGTGAATCTGCATTATTGTTTAGTTCTGGAATAGCAGCAATTTACACTTCCTTATTTAGTTTTATAAAGTCTGGTGATCATGTAATATTTCAATCATCTATATACGGAGGGACTCTGAATTTAGTTATCAAAGAATTTAAAAAATTTAATATTGAATATAGTCTTGTAGATAGTTTTGTAGTTAATGATTATGAGAAAGAAATTAAAAACAACACAAAAATAATTTTTGTTGAATCTCCAAGTAATCCACTTTTAAAAATTATTGATCTTAATGCAATTGCTAATCTTTCTAAAAAATATAATTTAATTTCTATTATTGACAATACGTTTTCTAGTCCGATTAATCAAAATCCAGCCGATTTTGGTATTGATATAGTTCTTCATAGTGCTACCAAGTATCTTGGAGGACATAGTGATATACTAGCTGGTACTTTAGCTTCTAGTAATTCTAACATTGATAAGATAATTGAATCTTCAATTAATTATGGTGGAAATCTAAGTGAATACACTGTTTGGCTTTTGGAGCGAAGTATTAAAACTTTATCTCTAAGAGTAAAAAAGCAAAATGAAAATGCAATAAAGATTGCCGAATATTTAACGACATTAGACAAGGTTAAATCAGTTTATTATCCAGGTTTAAAGTCTCATTCAGATCATGAATTGTCAAAAAAACAAATGAAAGGATTTGGAGGGATGCTTTCTTTTGAACTATCTGATTTAGATACAGCAATATTATTTACTAGAAAATTGAACTTAGTAAAGTCTGCAATGAGTTTAGGCGGTGTAGAATCTACATTATGTTCCCCATCATTAACTTCTCATTCAAAAATTTCAAAAGCTGAAAGAGAAAATTTAGGTATTTTTGATGGACTTTTAAGGTTTTCAATTGGAATTGAAGATTCAGAAGACATTATTGATGACCTTAATCAAGCTTTTGAAAAATTATGAAAGAAATTAAATTAGATATTCTAGCTTTTGGTGCTCACCCCGATGATATAGAACTTGGATGTGGTGGTACAATAGCCAAAGAAATATATAATGGAAAAAAAGTTGGAATCATAGACTTAACCAGAGGAGAATTAGGAACTCGTGGTGATGTTAAAACAAGAGATGTTGAAGCTGAAAATGCATCTAAAATATTAGGTGTTGAAATTAGAGAAAATTTAAATTTTAGAGATGGTTTTTTTTTAAATGATGAGAAGCATCAATTAGAAATAATTAAAATCTTAAGAAAATATAGACCTGAAATAGTTTTATGTAATGCTGAAGATGATAGGCATATTGATCATCCAAAAGGAGCAAAGTTAGTTAGTGACGCATGTTTTTTGAGTGGGTTAAGAAAGATTTTAACTAAAATTGATGATTTAACACAGGAAGAATGGCGTCCAAAAAATGTATACCATTACATTCAGTGGAAAAATTCAAATCCCGACTTTTTAGTAGATATTTCTGGTCATATTAAAACCAAAACAGCTGCAATAAATGCTTACTCAAGTCAATTTTTTGATCCCAATAGTAGTGAGCCTGAAACACCAATAAGTAATAAGAATTTTATAAGTAATGTAATAAACAGATCTGCCGATCTAGGTAGGTTAATAAATGTAGGACATGCCGAAGGTTTTACATCAAAAAAATCATTAGGAGTTAATAGTCTTCAAAGTCTTATATAAATACATAGGCCCAATATATTAGTAGTGCCTGAATTGGTAATCTAATTATTGTTCCAATTATGTTTTTTTTCTTTTCAATAGAAATTTGTAAATGATAAACATTTGCTGGAAATACTAAAATTAATAATATTATAATCCCTATTGCAGATATGGATCGTGTAGTCTCTAAAATAAGTCCAAGCGCTAGAATTATTTCTGCCAAACCAATTATAATATTTACTAGTTCAGGTTTATAAACCCATTTTGGAGTAATTAATAGAAAAAATTTAGGATTCTTAAAATGACTAATTCCAGCGAATAAATAGAATAGAATCATTACAATAAGAGAAATAAAATTTAAATCCATAGGTAATTAATTGATCTTTAATATAATAAATATTAAATACTTAATTTCTATTAAATATTATTCTAACTTTTAATATCAATAGTTTTTTATTAGAAATATTAGATAAAATAATATAAATTTGCGCCTGATTAAATGGTGGTTGTAGTTCAGTTGGTTAGAACGCCTGATTGTGGTTCAGGAGGTCGCCGGTTCGAATCCGGTCTTCCACCCAAAAGTAAGCCCTCG
>JABJFE010000152.1 GCA_018662905.1 Flavobacteriaceae bacterium | reverse complement strand
GTATTTGCTTTTGAACATCAACTTCAGATGGCTCACTTGCAACAGGCTTAGATCTTCCAGGTTTATTAAAGGTTCTTTTATTGCTAGATACTGATGGTTTTACAGGATCTTTAGAAATTCTAATTCTTTTTCTTTTAGAAGCTGGATTAAACTTTGGTGTTGTTGGCTTAGGTTTATCAAATTTTCCTAAATCAATCTTATCTCCCACAGTCTTTAAACCACTTAACTTAGTATACTTTGTCTTTATACTAGAACTTTCTTTAGATTCTTCAGTTTGAGATTCAGGTTTTATTTCTCCGACCTTTGGTTCGGTTTTTAAAACAGGCTTTTCTACTTTTAACTCAACCTTTAGTTCTGCTTTAGGTTCTGCTTTAAGTTCTACTTTAGGCTCTGCTTTAGACTTAGGTTTGCTAAACTTCTCTAAGTCTATTTTTCCTAAGTGTACCGGTTTTTTAATTTCAGCTCTTTGAATAAATGAATTTCTTTTCTTTTCTTTTTCTTCTAATTCTTTTTCAAGCTTGATCCTTAGATCCTCTTTTTCTTTTCTTTTCTCTTCACTTAAGTCATGAGATTCAACTTTACTAGATTTATCAGAACTAAATTCGTTTAAAAATAAAGTATACTGATCAGGTGAAATTTTAGTAGTTGGTCTAGCTTCAATTTCATGCCCGTTAGAAGCAAGAAACTCAACAGCTCTATCAAGAGAGATGTTAAATTCTCTTAAAATTTTGTTTAATCTTGTTAATTTTATTTCACCCATAAATAAATTTATTATTCAGAAAATTCTGCTTTTAATACATTTCTAACTGCTAAAATAGTTTCCTCTTCCAGGTCAGTTCTTTTTACTAAATCTTCAATATCTTGTTCTAATACACTTTTTGCTGTGTCTAAACCTGCTTTTTTAAATTCTTCAAGAACCCACCCTTCAATTTCATCAGAGAATTCGGTTAATTCAACATCTTCTTCAGCACCTTCTCTATAAACATCAATTTCATAGCCTGTTAATTGACCTGCTAATCTGATATTGTGTCCTCCTCTTCCAATGGCTTTAGAAACCTGTTCTGGATCCATAAATGCTTCAACAGTTTTCTTCTCTTCATTAATTTTTAATGATGATATTTTTGCAGGACTTAATGCTCTTGTAATTAATAATTGAGTGTTATTTGTAAAATTAATAACGTCGATATTTTCGTTTCCAAGCTCTCTAACAATACCATGAATTCTAGATCCTTTCATTCCCACGCAAGCTCCAACTGGGTCGATTCTATCATCATATGAATCCACAGCTACTTTAGCTTTTTGTCCAGGAATTCTAACAACTTTCTTTACAGAAATTAAACCGTCGAAAACTTCAGGAATATCTTGTTCAAAAAGTTTTTCTAAAAACTTTGGAGAAGTTCTTGAGAAAATAATTGATGGCTTATTACCTTTTAGTTCAACAGACTCAATAACTCCTCTTACAGAATCTCCTTTTCTATAAAAATCAGATGGTATTTGACGATCTTTAGGCATGATTAATTCGTTTCCATCATCATCGAGCAATATCACAACATTATGTCTGATATGATGAACTTCTGCAGTATATATTTCGCCTATTAAATCAATAAATTGTTTGTAAACAATTCCATTATCGTGTTCGTGAACTCTAGACACTAAATTCTGTCTTAAAGAAAGAACTGTCCTTCTTCCAAGATCAACTAGTTTAACTTCTTCAGAGACATCTTCACCAACTTCGAAATCAGGTTCAATTTTTCTTGCTTCAGTAATTGAAATTTCTTGGTTTTCGTCTTCAACTGCTCCGTCCTTAACAACAACTCTATTTCTCCAAATCTCTAAATCTCCTTTGTCTGGATTAATAATTATATCAAAGTTATCGTCATCGCCATATTTTCTTTTAAGAGTATTTCTAAAAACCTCTTCTAATATTGACATTAACGTAACTCTGTCTATAAATTTTTCGTCTTTGAATTCTGAAAACGATTCTATTAAAGATAAATTTTCCATGCTTATATTTTATTAAATTCTACTACTAACTTTGCTTTTTTAATTTCATCAAAAGCAATTAATTTGTTTTTTTTCACAGTCACTTTGCCTTTTCCTACAGGTTTTGGCTCACGAGCTGTCCATTCAAGTGTAATATCTTCTTCACTTACTTTAATTAAGTTCCCTTTTATATCATCACCCTCCTTTAAAGTTACATTCAATTTTCTTTTCAAATTTTTCAAAAATTGTCTGTAAGTTATTAACGGAGACAAAAGTCCAGCAGAACTAACATTTAAACTAAAATCATCTAGCTCAGTGTCAAAATGTTTTTTTATATGTTTTGATAATAAAACACAATCACTAACCTTAACACCGTTATCACCATCAATTTTTACATCAATTTTAAAAGAATCCACATCAAGATCCACTAAAAAAAGTTGTTTATTATTTTCAAAAAATTCAATAAATATTTTTTCTAATATTTCTTTCAAATCAAATATATTTAATAAAGAAGGGGACATTGTCCCCTTCATATTTCCAATAACGCAGTGCAAATATACTAAATTCTACAAAACAAAGAATTTAATTAAACTCCGTTAATTAAAGTTGGCCTACTAGGGCTCGAACCTAGACTCTCCTGGACCAAAACCAGGCGTGTTGCCAGTTACACCATAGGCCAGTGTAATGAACGGCAAATTTAATATAAATTTGGAATTCCACTAATTATTAAAAAAGTTTTTATTTTAATAATTAATTGTGTGTAATATTCTTAACTATTTTAATTGATTTAACTAAAGATTTGAGGCAAATGCAACAAAAATCCAAAGTATTATATTTTTAATGATAATTGATTTAATATTTGTTTTGATATATGAAAAAACATACCAAGTGATGGAAAGAAAAACTAATGCAAAAATTAAAAATACTATTGTGTTTTTAATTGGTTCACTTTGTAATATTGAATCATATGCCAAATAAGAGAAAAAAAGGATTCCACTCATTGAGAAATTTTTAAATGTGTTTAAAATACTCATTATATAAAGTTTATAAATTAATGCTATTAAATTATAAAATAAATAGAAATTATTTAATATTAAGTTATACAAATTAAAATTCTCTATTCTTAATTAATATCCCTCCATAAGCATCCAGATAATAAATGCTACAACAAGAAAAAAAAGAAAACTAAAACAACCACAACCTTTAGATAGAGTATCCATTGTATTGTCACCTCTCTTTCTAATTATTATACCTAGTATTAAACACAATACTAATACACCTATTAACTCCATTACTCTTTACATATTATAATTCAGTTTCTTCACAATATCTAAAATAACAATATTATTCTATACTTATATCCACAAACTCAAACCCATTTCCAAATTCTGAATTATACTTATAATCAATCATTATATGAAATAGTGTGTTTGACTTATTTAAACTAAAGTTTCAGCTAGACAAATAAATATATT
>JABJFE010000151.1 GCA_018662905.1 Flavobacteriaceae bacterium | reverse complement strand
GCAAATAGCCTTCTCCAAAAAACAAGGTAATTATCCCTATTGAAATAAGACCAAAAGGCCAAGCTATGTCCACATATGACATTCTTTTAGTTAAATAAGAAGGTATACAAGCAAACAATAAAAAAACTATAATTTGAGTAATAAAATTTACAACTAAAAAGTCTTGAAATTTTTCAATTTGATAAAAAATAACGAAGACTATTACAAATAAAAAAAATGGTATAAATCTAGATTTAAAATTCTTGAAATTTTTATACATAATGCTAAAGGTTTTTAAATTCGTGTTTTACCCAATTAATTTTTTTTGACTCCACTTTTTTGATGTTCATCAAATCTAATATAAAACAAAGAGAAAAGAAATAATTCTAACTCTTCTAAAATTTAAGTTTAAAAAAACAAAAAATTAATTAAAATAAAAGAGTTAATTTTAAATAATTAATAGTCAAATAGTTATGAATATTCAAAAAAAAATAGAAGATTTATTTTCAAGGATTTTTTCTGAAAAAGCAATTAAAATGTTTGAAAAGTACATTTTGTACTTAGCTTCAATTGGCTTTGTAATTCACTTAATTGTAATTCTATTAAATAATTATAATATTATTGAACTTTCTATTGTTGGGCCTGACTTGTTTTCAAATCCGATTTCGGCTTTATATACTCCTTTCTCTTTTATTTTAATTTATGAAGCTTTTTTACTTATTT
This sequence comes from Flavobacteriaceae bacterium, assembly GCA_018662905.1. Taxonomy (GTDB): domain Bacteria; phylum Bacteroidota; class Bacteroidia; order Flavobacteriales; family Flavobacteriaceae; genus MAG-121220-bin8. The sequence continues at coordinate 4,109 of JABJFE010000151.1, read as the reverse complement.
ATTATATTCCAAGATCTTTTACAACTGCTGTTGGAAAGCAATATCAAATAATGTCTTTAATTGTGATAAGAAAAATATTTAAAGACATTCCTTTAGTTGATTTAAATGCAAACTGGATAGAAAACGCAGATAATCAACAGCTTATTTTTGATCTTGTTGGGGTTTTAATAATTTTCTTTTTAATCTATCTGTTCAAAATAACTAAAGAAAGATTACCAATAAAACCTGTTTCAGAAAAATTAGACCGATTTATTGCTTCAAAAAAATTAGTTAGCATAGTTCTTCTACCAATTTTATTTTCTATTTGCATTGTAAGCTTTGTAAATTGGTATAATGGTGTTTTTATTGAAGAGTCATTTGATGAAAATTTAAATAACCTTTTCTTTAACGAATTCTTTACAATATTAATTTTAGCAGATGTCTTTATACTTTTACTTTCATTCCAATATACCGAAAGATACAGTCAGCTAATTAGAAATACTGGATTCATAATATCAACCATTTTACTACGACTATCATTTTCAGTTTCTGGATTAACAAGTATTCTTTTAATAATATCAGGAATTGTATTTGGACTACTTATACTGTTAATTTACAACGCTATAGAAAAAGAAAAAAAACTTACTTGATATAATTATTAGTTTATTTTAATATATTTAATTGAACCTAAAATATTGTTTATGAGAAAATTACTACTACTATTGATTTTAATAACAGCTGTAAGCTGCAACAACAATTCTACAGCCGTTGAAGTTGTTGAAGGCACAGAAGTTGAGACTACTTCTGCAAGTGACCCAAATGATTTCGAGGAATTAAAAAAACTTGAAGGTAAATGGGCTGGCACACTTGAAAGAACTGACGGAAGCTCTGATGAATTTACTTTAGACTACACAGTAACTTCAAATGGAAGTGCTTTACTTGAAGAAAGTGTCACTGGAGAAATTGAAATGCTTTCGATATTTAATTTTCAAAACGATGAGCTGTTGTTAACTCATTATTGTGGACTTCAGAATAAGCCAATTTCAAAATTAACTGGAAATAATGAAGGAGTTTTAAGCTTTGCAACTGATTCTCAAATGAGTGGACTAACTCTTGAAAAAGACACTTATGTTACTTCTTGGGAAATTAATTTATCACCTGAAGACGAAAATCAAATGATGTATAAATATACTGTGAGCGGACCTGAGGGAGATGTTTTTACAGCAACTTCTACATTATCTAGAATTTAATACTACTAAGTTTTTTAAAAAATACTCCTATGTTATAGGAGTATTTTTTTTACTAATTAATTAAAAATTCCATAATAAACATTAAAATTGCCATTACTAAAATAAAGTAAGCAAACCCTTTTTTTAATTTATTACCATCAATAATTTTTCCAATATATATTCCTGAAAAAATTCCTACGATTGTTAAACTTGTAAATACAATTAAAAAATTCCAGTCAATTGACATAATCAAGGCGTCTCCTAAAAAAAATCCTAAAATAGATTTTATAGCGATAATAACAAGTGAAGTGCCAATTGCTATTTTAATTTCTAAATTGGTTAAAACAACTAAAGCCGGTATTATAAGAAATCCGCCTCCTGCTCCAACTAATCCTGTCACTGCTCCAACTAATAGACCCTCAATCAATATTAATGGATAATTATAAGATATATTTCCAGAGCCTCCTTTCCTGTTATTATCTCTAAGCATAGAATATGCTGCGCCAACCATTAAAGCTATAAAAACTCCAAACATTCCCATTCTTCTTGAAACAGAGAAATTACCAACATAAAAAAGAATATCAGGAAGTTCGGGAATTACAAAATGTCTTACTATCCAAACACCAATTAATGCTGGAATTCCGAAAACTATTGCAGTTCTCCAATCTACATTATTACTTTTGTTTTGTTTTATTCCTCCAACCAAAGCTCCAAAGCCAACAATAAAGAGTGAATAGGCAGTTGCTACTTTTTCGTCAAGTGAAAATAAATATGCCAGAACAGGTACCGCTAAAATAGACCCACCGCTACCGAATAAACCTAAAGAGAATCCTATAAATAACGCCATTATGTAACCAAGTAATTCCATAACTCTGTTCTTTAGCTTTATCGATATTAAAATAAATATCCTTTTAAATTATAACAGGCCTAACTGAGATAAAAACGAATGATTATCGAAAAAATCTTGTTCTTGTAATATTTTTCCGTCTTTCATTTTTACAATTGTAGTTCCACTTAAATCAACTTTATTTCCAGTAGCAGGAATTCCAAACATTTCTCCATCGTGAGTTCCTTTAAAATTCCAGTGTTTTACAATGTTGTCTCCTTGTCCGAAAATATCAATAAATGTAAATTCAGCATCTGAAAATCCTGTCAGATAGTTATTGTAATAATCTCTAAAAGAATCTATGCCAGTAATATTTCCTGTTGCGGTAACAACAGTTGCCTGCTCATCAAAACTTTCAGTATCAATAAGATTAATATCTCTGTCTATAAATACCTGATTCCACACAGCTTTATACATTTTAATGTCTTTTTGAATTTGTGTATTTGCCGTTTCTAAAGCTAGACATTCTTGACTTGGTTGTTGAGAACAACTTGCAATTAAAAAGAGAGAAACTAAAAATAATAATTTTTTCATTTGTTTAAATTTTGGTTATTAAACAAATATAAAATAATTAGAGAATAATCATCAAAGTATCATCATAATTGCCATTATAATCATAATAGCATTTTCAATAAAAGTCGCTTCAGTCATAGGAAGTTTTAAAGCGGTTCCTAAACAAGCACATTGAATTGATTTTTTAGATAATAATGTTTTTGTAACCCCAACCGTGGTAAAAAGCAATATAATTAGAGTAACTATTAAAGCAATATTAATTTCATAACGCATTAAAAACATTAAGCCCAGAGTTATTTCAATAAAAGGATAAATCAACCCATATAAAGGAATACGTTTTGCTAATGGATCATACATTTTAAAAGATTGAGAAAAACCCTTTAAATCTAGCATTTTAAAAAAACTGAAAATAATAAAAAATAAACCCATAAAGTCTAGCATAAATTCATTCCATGACCAATTTTTAAAATGCAATAATATGCTTGCAGTTGTTATGTAAAGTAGAATTAATAATAATGGTTTAAGCTGATGGAGTTTGCTCTTTTCTTGATCTTCTAATAACTCTGTTGATTTAAGTTTATCTTTTTGATTCTCTATTGAAATAGTATACTTTGGAGACAATAATTTATTGAAAATTGTTAAATCGATATCTTTATTAGAATTGACGGTTAATTCTTTTTGATCAAAATCAACAGCCGCTTCGTTCACATCATCAAAATTATTTAATGTATGTTCGACATAAGCCTTACAACTCAGACAGGTCATTCCAGAAATCAGAAATGTTTGAATCATTATTTAAATTTACAGTATTAGTTTAATTACTTGAGAATGAATATTTAGTTAACTATAAATAACCATAGTTTTTTCCACAATAAATAAAGTAGATGTCCTGCGATAAGACCTATTGCTAGTATTTTTTGATTTTTATTTCCTCCTCCAAAAAGATTTAATTTTCTAACAAGCAAATAGGACAATCCAATACTTATTGGAATCCATAATCCAAATGCAGAGTAATCAACTAATGTGAATCCATTCATAAACTAAATATAAGAATAGTTAAGTTAAAACAAGATGGCTTACCAACAGCCCTTTAATAACAACGGCACAAATATTGTAATATATATGTAAAATATATACTGTTATGAAAAAATTTATGGAATTTTGGGGTGTTTATTATCCAATAATATTAGCATTTTTTTCTTTTGTCTACTCAGTTACGCTTTGGTTTTCTGGAAATAAGTTGGAAGGAATATTTGTAGGTATTTGGGTTCCCTCCATTTTATCTGCCTCAGTGGCTTTAAGACAAAGAAGAAGTGATTATCGTAACCTAAAAAAGAAATAATGGAAAATATAGGAATGTTTATTATGGGTTCTGTTGTTTGTGGCCTTTATCTAACAGGTTATTTATACATGATAAAATATGCTAACGATTCACACGACTCAGATTTAAAAAAAGATATTGAAAAAGCGAGAAAAAATCAATCAAAAAATGACTAATTTAT
>JABJFE010000131.1 GCA_018662905.1 Flavobacteriaceae bacterium | reverse complement strand
CGCTAGGTGTAGCTCCCAACTTTTTAATTGACGGAAAAGACTATACGATTCCTATGGTTATTGAAGAAAGTTCAGTAATTGCTGCTGCCTGTAAAGCAGCAAAATTTTGGAGAAATAAAGGGGGATTCAAAACTCAAATTTTAAATTTTAAAAAAACTGGTCAAGTTCATTTTATTTTCAACGGAGAAAAAGATAAATTATTTAAGTTTTTTAATGAAATTAAACCGACACTCTTAGAGGATAGTAATTCTATTAGTTCAAATATGAACCAAAGAGGGGGCGGAATATTAGAAATTGAAATTCTAGATAAAACTTCTGATATTGAAAACTACTTTCAAATAAATTCAATCTTTGATACTGTTGATTCTATGGGTGCTAATTTTATAAACTCATGCTTAGAACAATTTGCAACCACACTTAAAAGAGAAGCTAAAATTTACAATGAATTTGATGATCATGAAAAAGAAATAGAAATAATAATGAGTATTCTTTCAAATTATGTTCCAGAGTGTGTTGTAAAAGCTGAAGTTAGTTGTAATGTCGATTCAATTGGCGAAAACGGAATAAACGGAGCCGAATATGTGAAAAAGTTTGCTCAAGCTATTCAAATTGCAAAAACACAAACTGAAAGAGCGGTTACTCATAATAAAGGAATAATGAATGGAATTGATTCTGTTATTATTGCAACTGGAAATGACTTTAGAGCTATAGAAGCTGGCGTACATGCTTATGCTGCCAAAGATGGATTTTACAAAAGCTTAACTGATGTCTCAATTGAAAATAACATTTTTAAATTTTGGATTGAAGTGCCCTTATCCTTAGGAACAGTCGGAGGAATAACCAACTTACATCCCCTAGTGAAATGGTCATTGAATTTATTAGACAATCCCAAAGGAAAAGAATTAATGAAAATAGTTGCTGTTGCAGGACTTGCACAAAATTTTGGAGCGATTAATTCATTAATAACAACTGGCATACAAAAAGGACATATGAAAATGCACTTGATAAATATTTTAAATTCATTGGATGCAAATGAAAAAGAAAAAGAAATGTTAATCAATTTTTTTAAAAAAAATACTGTTTCTTACAGTTCTGCTAAAACTGAATTAACAAACTTAAGAAACAATGGATTTTAATACTTCAAGTCCTGGAAAACTTTTAATTACAAGTGAGTATTATGTTGTTAAAGGAGCTCTAGCGCTAGCTATTCCAACAAAATTTAAACAAAGTTTAGATTTTAAATGTACAAATTCAAATAAACTAGAATGGAAAAGTTATGATAGAAAAAATGAAGTTTGGCTGAGTTGCGAATTTGATCTTTCTGACTTAAGGATTACAAAAAACATAAATAAATTTAGCAAAACACTACAGTCTTTATTAATTTCTGCTAACAAAATAAATTCAGAATTTTTAAAGAAAAACACTGGAGGTTTGGTATCAACTCATCTTAATTTTTCTAGAAAATGGGGGCTTGGAACTTCATCAACTTTAATTAATAATATTTCAAAATGGGCTAATATTGATCCATTTGAATTATTGTGGACCAATTATAAAGGAAGTGGTTACGACATAGCATGCGCGTTGGCAAAAGGACCAGTTTTATATCAGCTAAAAAATAATATCCCAATAGTTAATCCAGTTAAATTCAATCCTAAATATATTAATAATCTATTTTTTATTTACCTAAATAAAAAACAGGATAGTAATACAGAAATAGATAAGTTTTCTAAAAGAAAAATCACTAATTCAACTACTAACATATTGTCTAATCTTACAATGGAGTTTGTAAATTCACAAACACTATTAAATTTTCAAAATTGTATAATAGAGCATGAAACTATAATTTCAAAAACTTTAAAAACCGAAACAGTAAAAAATAAATATTTTAAAGATTATACTGGCGAAATAAAAAGCTTGGGCGCATGGGGAGGAGATTTTGTTTTAGCTGCTGGACCAATTAATTCTAAAAATTATTTTAACAAAAAAGGCTATAAAACAGTTTTTAATTATAATGAAATATTTTAATGATTAAAAAGTTTGGCACGATTAATGTAAAATAATTAACACATAATATTTTTGGTTAGTTGTTGTTAAAATGCTCAGTTTCCTAAAGCTGAGCATTTTTGTTTTATTATATATCTAAGACTGTTCTAAACCCAACGTGTTGCGAACTACTATCAGGTGTGCTTTTCATTCTCATTGAATTTCTAAAGCCACTACAATAAGAGTCGTTACAAAGAAAACTTCCTCCTCTCATCACTCTTTTAGAACTAAATGGATCATTAGGATCATAGCTTTTTATTGGTCCTTTAGGATTGTTTGCCAACATATTTGAAATAGTTGAATAATAATCGCTGTGATATAAATCAGAACACCATTCCCAAACATTTCCAGAAATATCATATAAACCAAAATCATTTTTTTCAAATGATTTTACAGGTGAAGTATAATAAAATTCATCGGATGAAATATTATTTGAAGGAAAATTTCCTTGCCAAATATTAGCTTTTTGTGTACCAGTTCCGACTGGCTCATTTCCCCAGGTATAAATAGTATTTGAGTTACCTGATCTCATTGCATATTCATATTCAGCTTCAGTTGGCAATCTTCTTCCTTTCCAATTACAATAAGCTACAGCGTCGTCCCAGCTAACATGAATAACAGGATGATCTAAAATTGTATCAATAGTACTTTCTTTGCCATAAGGATGCTTCCAGTTAACTTCTTTTTGAAGTTTCCACCATTGAGAAAAATCATTTAAATTTTTCGTTTGTGACTCAAAAAAAACAAGAGAGGAAGGTGCTAACAAACTATCGTGAGGTTTTGGAGTATTAGGCGGTAAATATTTTTTTAAGTCATCCCAATCTATTTTTCTTTCAGCAGTAGTCAAATAGCCAGTAGATTCTATGAATTTTTTAAAGTCAGCATTAGTAACTTCGGTTTCGTCCATTAAAAAAGAATTGATCAAAACTTTATGTTGAGGATATTCATCTCTCATCGCTTGTTTATTATCAGCTCCCATCAAAAATTCACCTCCCTGTATGAAAATCATTCCAGTTGGAATTTCAACTTTACTTTGTTTTTTTTCTAAATTATTACAAGAAAAATTTAAACATAAAATTAAAAAGAAGACTATTTTTTTCATTAGATAGGGTCAATATTTAATAACAAGAATTATTTAATCCATTAAATTAAATGATTAATAATATAAATTAAGGCTTTAATCCTTTTTAAGACAAACTTAGAGATTAATTTTTTTAAATTAGAATCAACAACAACTATTATTATGAGTAAAAATTTAGCAGAAGAGTACTGGAAAAAAAATCTTAAATATCTATTAATTCTTTTATCAATTTGGTTTACCGTTTCCTTTGGATTTGGTATAATATTAATTGATGAATTAAATCAAATAAAAATTGGTGGATTTAAACTTGGGTTCTGGTTTGCTCAACAAGGTTCTATTTACGTTTTTGTAACGTTAATATTTATTTATATTGGTCTTATGAACAGACTAGATAAGAAATATCATTCAAAAAAATAATTATGGATTTACAACTATGGATATGGTTAATGATTGGTATAACTTTTTCGTTATATATAGGCATTGCCATTTGGTCAAAGGCTGGATCAACAAAAGAATTTTATGTAGCAGGCTCTGGTGTATCTCCAATAGCAAATGGAATGGCAACTGCTGCAGACTGGATGTCAGCAGCATCATTT
>JABJFE010000173.1 GCA_018662905.1 Flavobacteriaceae bacterium | reverse complement strand
GTCCGCACTGATGACAATCTGCTATTATTTCATTAGAAACGGATTCACTTCTTCTGTGATCGAAAACAAAGTTTTTTCCTAAGAATTTATTTTTTATTTTTTCTTTATCAACTTGTCTAGCATATTCAATTATTCCTCCATTTAATTGATATACATTTTTGTAGCCTTTATGTTTTAAAAAAGCACTTGCTTTTTCACAACGAATCCCACCAGTGCAGTACATAACAATATTTTTAGATTCCTTATGCTCTTCAAATTTCTTTTCAATAATTGGCAAAGATTCCCTGAAGCTATCAACATCAGGCAGAATAGCGCCTTCAAAATGACCTATTTCACTTTCGTAGTGATTTCTCATGTCAACAAGCAAAGTATTGGGGTCATCTGTAAGAGAATTGAATTCAGACGCATTAATATGTTTACCGTTATTTGACAGATCAAAATTGTTTTCAGTCAGTCCGTCTGCAACAATCTTTTTTCTGATTTTTACTTTTAGTTTTAAAAAGGAAAAATCATCTTGTTCTACGGCAACATTTAATCTTATTTCTTTTAAAAAACGAACAGAATCTAAATTTATTTTAAACTCATTAAAGTTGTGCGATGGAACAGAAAGTTGCGCATTTATTCCCTCAGAGGCCACATAAATTCTTCCCAAGACTTCCAGCTTTTCCCACATTAAATAAAGGTGATCTCTAAAAAGAGAAGTGTTCTCAATTTGATGATATTTATAAAAGGATAATGTAATCCGTCTTTTCCCAGCTTTTTCTATTAAAGCAGCTCTTTCTTTAGCGCTAAGCTTGTTATATAATTGCATCATTTACCTTAACTAGATGCGAAAATAATATTTTAAAAATTAGCAAAAAAATCAAGCATAATACGCTATGACTTAAATTAAATATATTGTACTTTAGACATGTAATTTAATTCCACAATTTTATGAGCAAAGAAAAAGATTCAAAACTAAAAGCGTTACAATTAACCTTAGACAAATTAGATAAAACTTACGGAAAAGGAACGGTTATGAAATTGGGTGATGCAGAGGTGGTAAAAATTGATTCAATTTCTAGCGGATCTTTAACCCTTGATGGTGCATTAGGCGTTGGAGGATATCCAAAAGGACGAGTTATTGAAATATATGGGCCAGAATCTTCTGGTAAAACAACTTTGACTTTACACGCAATAGCTGAATGTCAAAAAGCTGGTGGTATTGCTGCTTTTATTGATGCGGAACATGCTTTTGATAGGTTTTATGCTCAAAACTTAGGAATTAATATTGATGAATTAATAATTTCACAGCCTGATAATGGTGAACAAGCTCTTGAAATTGCGGACAATTTAATTAGATCAGGAGCAATTGATATTATTGTTATTGACTCTGTTGCTGCTTTAACACCAAGAAGTGAAATCGAAGGTGAAATGGGAGATTCTAAAATGGGTCTTCATGCAAGATTAATGTCTCAAGCTTTAAGAAAGTTAACTTCAAATATTAGTAAAACCAATTGTACGGTTATGTTTATTAACCAGTTACGTGAAAAAATTGGAGTTATGTTTGGAAATCCTGAAACTACAACAGGCGGGAATGCACTAAAATTTTATGCTTCAGTTAGATTAGATATAAGAAGATCAACTCAAATAAAAGACACTAGCGGAAATGTTTTAGGTAACAAAACTAGAGTTAAGGTTGTTAAAAATAAAGTTGCTCCTCCTTTCAAAGTAAGTGAGTTCGACATAATGTATGGGAAGGGAATTTCTAAGCTAGGTGAAATCATTGATTTAGGAGTTGAACATGATATAATTGATAAAAGTGGATCATGGTTTAGTTATGGAGACACTAAATTGGGACAAGGGAGGGATTCTGTTAAGACCATTTTGACAGATAATCCAGAGTTATCGGATGAAATCGAAGCTAAAATTATTGAAATAATTAAAGCCTAGGCTCTAAATCTGCTAGCATAAAATCATAAACTTTTTGCTTTAAGTTTTCCATATCCTTTTCTTTAAGACCTTTGGTGTCAATATGATTATGAACCTTAGCCCTTAAAAGTCCTGGGCCTCCAACATAATGATTGTAAGAAAAATGGTAAGGATATCGTCTTTCACAATCATAAAATGACATAGGAACTATAGGTATTTGACAGTGTATAGAAAATCTAAAAACACCGTTTTTAAAAGGTGCTAGCTTTATTTCTGGAGATGTAACTAGGCCCTCAGCAAAAATACAAAGGCTTAAACCTTGTTTTAACCTTCTTTCAGCGTGACTATAAACAGCTTTTCGACTATTAGGATTCTCTCTGTCTACCATTATACAAACTCTTTTGTAAAAAAAGCCGAAAACAGGAAGAACTACTAATTCTTTTTTCCCAACAAAAACAATTGGATTTTTACTTATTTGAAGCATAAGCATCACATCAATCATACTTTTATGATTAGCTGTAAGCATATAATTTTCACCTTTCAAAAGGGGTTCGGAAAATTCAATTTTAGGCAGTAGTCCCATTCCTAATAAAATAAGCTTCGCCCATATATTTCTAGCAACCCAGTAAAACTGAGGGTACCATTCTTCTTTAAAACTAAATACAAAAAAAAGTGGAAGACATATTATAATTCCAGTAGCAGCTAAACAGTAAAACCATATGTTGTACAACCCACATAGACCTATTTTTATATACTTAACCATAAGTGTAAATGTAATTAAATGAGTGATATAATTTATAAAACTATTACTTTTGTTATTAATCTAAGATAAATGTCAAGAATTCTAACAGGAATACAAAGTACCGGGACTCCTCATTTAGGAAATATTTTGGGAGCTATAGTTCCTGCGATAAAAATGTCAAATGAATCAAAAAACGAATCGTTTTTATTTATTGCAGACATGCATTCTTTAACCCAAATTAAAGACAAAGACGTCCTTAGAAATAATACTTACGCAACTGCAGCTGCTTGGTTGGCTTTTGGCCTAAATACTGAAAAAACGATTTTTTATAGACAAAGTGATGTCCCTCAAGCCACTGAGCTTTCGTGGATATTATCATGTCATTTTCCATATCAAAGACTTACGTTGGCACACTCTTTTAAAGATAAATCTGACAGATTAAGCGATGTTAACGCAGGGATTTTCACCTACCCAATGCTTATGGCGGCAGATATATTATTGTATGACGCTGAACAAGTTCCAGTAGGAAAAGACCAACAACAACATTTAGAAATGACCAGAGATGTTGCCTCTAGATTTAACAATACTTATGGAGAAACATTTGTTTTGCCTGCTGCAAAAGTTAATAAAGAAACTCAATTAATTCATGGTACAAATGGTGAAAAAATGAGTAAATCTAAAGGGAATATAATTGACATTTTTCTCCCTGTAAAAGCTTTAAAAAAGCAGATCATGGGAATTCAAACTGATAGCACTTCAATCGATGAACCTAAAGATTATGAAAATTGTAATGTATTTAAGCTGTACAGCTTAATAGCTGACCAAAATTCTATAACATCATTAAAAGAAAATTATATTAATGGTGGATTTGGTTATGGTCATGCTAAAACAGAGCTTTTCAACTATATAATTTCAAAATTTTCTAAACAAAGAGAAAGTTTTGATCACTACATGTCTAATAAAGACGAACTTGATGAAGTTCTAAAATTAGGCGCTTTAAAAGCAAATAAAGTAGCTCAAGAAGTTTTAAATAGGGTCAGAGAAAAGCTTGGTTATAATTAGACAGGTTTAAGTTTAGAAATTAAATCAAAAAAATGTATTTTTGAGTATATGCAACTTTCTAAACTTGTTAGCGAATTACTTGTTGAACACGATTGTGTCACCGTTCCAGGTTTAGGCAGTTTTCTAGGTAACTTTAAGTCAGCTCATTATGACTTAGAAAACGAAAAGTTTTATCCTCCTTCAAAACAGATATCTTTTAACTCTCAAATTAAAGCAAATGATGGTCTTTTGGCTAAACACATGTCTGAAAAGTCAAATACTGAATATGATTTATCATTAAAAGAGATACATCAAGAAGTTATAAAAATCACCCTTAGTCTTAAAAAACAATCAGTCGAACTAAAGGACATAGGCGAGTTAAATTTAAATAAAGAAGGAAATATAGTTTTTACTCCGTCTTTAGCTAAGAATTTTTTAAAAGATTCTTTCGGACTATCTCCAATTTATATCAAAGAGTTAAGTAAAGAAGAAGGATTTAATAAAAAAGAAATTTCTTTTAAACCAAAAGTAAGGTCAATTAAAAAATCTAAATTTTATCAATCAGCTGCTGTTTGGGCTTGTTTAATTTTTGGAGCAAGTTCTATATATTATAATATTAACAATGACCTTTTAGAACAAAAATTAGCTTACGAACAAAACTTAAGAAATGAATCTTTTTCTAAAGTTCAAAAGGCAGTTTTTGATTTAGGCTCATTACCTTCACTTACAATAAATGTAAACCGAAAAGCATCTCAGTTTTATATTATAGCAGGCGCATTTAGAGTCTCTAAGAATGCTGAGAATCTTGTTGCAACTTTAAAAGAAAAAGGATACGACTCAAAGGTTTTACCGCTTAATGAAAAGGGGTTAAATCCTGTTGCTTTTGAAGGGTTCTCTAATAGAGTAGAGGCTGTAAAAGGTTTAAGATCTATTCAGAAAAAAGAAAATAAAGACGCTTGGCTTTTAGATATTAATAGTCAAAAATAAAAATGCAATCCAAAACACCAGAAAATTCTAAAACAATTCAAACAGATCTTGTGCTCCCTGGAGACACAAATAGTTTAAATAGTCTTTTCGGAGGAGAGTTATTGGCAAGAATGGATAGGGTAGCTAGTATCGCTGCAATTAAACACTCAGAACAAATTGTAGTTACAGCATCTGTTAACAACGTTTCATTTGGCGAACCTGTTCCTGTAGGAAGTATTTTAACGATTGAAGCAAAGGTTTCAAGAGCATTTAGCTCTTCAATGGAAGTTTTCATTGACGTATGGAAACAAAACAAAACTAACCCCAAAAAGACTAAGGTTAATGAGGCTATCTTTACTTTTGTAGCTTTAAACAAAGAAGGTAAAACAGTAAAAGTTCCACAAATTCTACCGGAATCCAAACTAGAAAAAGAAAGATATTCTGCAGCGTTAAGAAGAAGACAATTAAGTTTAGTTTTAGCAGGTAAATTATCCGCTAAAGAAGCCACTGAGCTAAAAGCTCTTTTTGACTAAATAAACATGATTCTTATAAAATATATAAAATTTAATATTCTTTTTTGCCTGTGTTTGTTGTTTATAGGATGTGATTCTCAATCACAAAATAATAAAATAGAATCTAACGGCGTTTCATTAAAAATTTTAGGAACAGTTCAAGATGGTGGTATTCCGCATTTGGGTTGTAATAAAACATGCTGCAAGGATTATTTTAAAAAAGGATATTCTAAAAAGCATGTTGTTAGTTTAGGTATTTCTGACCTAAAAGAAAATAAAAATTATTTAATAGAAGCGTCACCTGACATTTCATTTCAATTAAATAATTTTTTAAAAAATGGAAATAAAAACCTTAATGGAATATTTATTACTCATGCTCACATAGGACATTATTCTGGCTTGACTAATTTGGGCAGAGAAGTTCTAAATTCTTCAAAAATGCCACTTTTCTTAATGCCTAAAATGACAGAGTTTATTTCTACAAATGGGCCATGGGATCAACTGGTTAAGCTAAAAAATGTCGACTTAAAAAAGATTTTTAACGAAAAACCTATAGAGTTAAGCGAAGGTTTATCAATAATCCCTTTCAAAGTTCCACACAGAGATGAATATTCCGAAACAGTTGGGTTTAAAATTATTGGCCCAAAAAAAACAGCACTTTTTATTCCAGATATTGATAAATGGGATAAATGGGATAAGTCAATTAAAAACTTAATTACTGAAGTTGATTATGCTTTTTTGGATGGGACTTTTTATGACTCTAAAGAAATAAATAATAGAGACATCTCAGAAATTCCACATCCTTTTATTATTGAAAGTTTGGAATTGTTTAAAGATTTAAAAGAATCTGATCGAAATAAAATATATTATATACATTTAAATCATACAAACCCCCTTCTAAATTTTGAATCAGAAGAGTACCAAAATGTAGTATCAAAAGGATATAATGTTGCGGCTGAAGGACTGGAATTAGAACTCTAAATCAGCACGGAATTTAAAATTATTTCACAGTTTAAAACACCAGATATTGGACAATTGGCTTTAGCATCTTCTGCTAATTCTTCAAACTTTTCTTTATTAATTCCGGGAACTTTAGCTTTTAAATTCAATTGAATTGAAATGATTTTTCCATCAACAAATGTTAGAACAGCTTCTGTGTTGAGCTCCTTAGGGTTAAAATTTGCTTCATTTAAAACAAAACTTAGCTTCATGTTAAAACAACCTGCATGGGCAGCAGCTATTAGTTCTTCTGGATTAGTCCCAAGATCTCCATTATCATTTTCAAATCTAGTTTTAAAACTATAAGGCATGTTATTAAATGCCCCGCTTTGAGTTGACAAAACTCCATTTCCGTCAGCGCCATCTCCTTTCCAAACTGCAACTACTTTTCTTTTCATATTTAAATTTTAAAATTAACATTTTCCAATTTATTCTATACAATATTCATCACCAATATCTTTTAATAAATATACTGATTTTTCAACAGAGACATCACCATAGATTCTTCCTGGTTCGTTATTACCGCCATTACTAGCCAGAACCAAAGCAAAAAAATACTCACCATTTTTTTCATACTTACTATCAATTTCCCCACAAGTCATATTTGAAGGGTTACATGCTATAATAAGAAAAAAGCTAATTATATAAAAAGCAACTTTCATAATGACACTTATTTTTTAGATTTATCTTTTTATTTTGTTTTAGGAAGATCTTTTTGAATCATTTTAATATCTACTTCATTATTTTCTAATCCTAATAAATGCTTAGAAAAATGATCTGCTCTGAGCCAAAAATTATATTCTGACATATTTCCAAACCCATGTCGTTGAGTGGGCAAAATCATTAAATCAAATCTTTTATTTGCCTTAATTAGAGCATTAGCAACTCTGATTGTAGCTCCTGGGTGAACATTGTTATCCATGTCACCTGTCACTAAAAATAGTCTACCTTTTAAATTATTAGCTAAAGATTGATTTTTTTCAATTTCATATACATAATTCATTGTTCCGTCATCTTCAATTTTTTCTTTAACACCATGATGTGTTTCGCTCCACCAGCTATTATACATTGAATTATCATGGTTACCAGCTTGAGAGTAGGCTGCTTTAAAAAAATCTGGATAAACTAAAATTGCAGCAGTTGACATAAAGCCACCGCCTGAGTGTCCGTATATACCAACCTTGTTTATGTCAATAAACGGATGTTTATCTGCTAACTGTTCGGCTACATATTTTTTGTCTGCTAAACCATAATCTCTTAAGTTGCCATAACCATAATTATGGTACCATTTTGATCTGTGAGGATGTCCTCCTCTGTTGCCTAAAGTTATAACTACAAAGCCTAGTTGTGCCATTCGATCTAACCTATCCATTCGAACTGAAAACGACTTATTTACAGATTCTGTTTGAGGGCCAGGATAAACATATTCAAGTAGCGGATACTTTTTCTTATCATCAAAATTGAAAGGCTTATACATAACTCCATATAAATCTGTTATCCCGTCGTCAGCTTTTGTTTTGAACGGTTCAGGAAATTGATATCCACTATTAAACAACTCGCTCAAATCAGCTTCCTCTAAATTCAGGACTAATGAACCATCGGAATTTCTAAGCTCAGATTTAGGGATTGTATTAACTCTTGAAAAATTGCTTACAAAAAACCTGTGGTTATCAGAGGGACTTGTTGAGGTGTTATAATCCCCTTTATTTAAGGGCTTAGGTTTGCCTCCATTTAAGGAAACTTTATAAGTGTGCTCATAATAAGGATCAATATTTTTGTCTAAACCGTGTGCAGAAAAATACAAAGTATTAGATTTTGAATCAATATGCTTTATATTAAAGCTGTGGAAGCTTCCAGATGTAATTCTGTTAATTAAATTTCCATTAGAATCATATCTATAAAAATGCCCCCATCCATCATTTTCAGACCAATGAATCATTTCAGATTCATTTTTTATAAGATAAACAGGCTTGGTTTCATAGAAGTAAGTGTTAGTTCTATCTTTAATTAAAACTTTAACCTTACCGGTATTTAGATCAGCGACACAGATATCAAGGTTTTTTCTATCTCTACTTATAGTGTTAAAATAAATCTTATTTTTTTCAGAAAGTAAAAGTGTAGGCTTAAAATCATTGTCATAATCTGATGGTTTTCTAGGCTTACTAAAAATTGATATGTATTGCTGTTTATCAATGTCTAGCTCAACTTTTTTGATTTCTTTTGATAGAATATCAAAAATCAGAATCTCCCTTTTATAATATTCTTTTTCACCAGGCATGTGGTACTTATAGGTTTCTAATGTTGGTCTTTTTTTAGCAATAGAATTTATAACCCATAAATCTTTAATTTCTCTACTGTCAGTTTTTTGATAAACGAATTTTTTTGAATCAGAAGACCAATAGCCTCGAACAGGAAACTTATCATTTTTTCTTTTTTCAATTTCTTCATTGTCCATTCCTCTACCGTATCCACCGTATCCAAAGTGCTGGACTCCATCTTTAGTCCATTGATTCTCAACTATAGTAGAATCTTTTTCATTTTTTACTGCTTTAAGAAAGTTTTCTTTATCCATCCAATATAAATTGAACTTTTTTGAATAGAAAATAACAGTACTGTCAGGAGCAATATTTGCCCATTTTTTCCAATCTTCTTTTGGAGCTCTTTTATTGCTTAGTAATGTAAGATTATTAGTTCCTAGCACATATTTAAAAAGAAATACTTTTTTCTTTTTCTTGTCTTTTTTAGAAGGGTCTTCATCTCTGTTTTTATCTTTCTTCTTATCTTTATCTTTATCTTTATCTTTATCTTTATCTTCATCTTCATCTTCATCTTCATATTTTGAAGTGACTCTAAATTGAATTGCTGTTTCGTTGTCTATAAATTTAAAACTAAATTTAGGCAGGTGCTTTGCGTCGTATGGATCTTTTGTAAACTCAGTAAGCCAAGCAGCCATCTTATCATTATCGAATAGTTTTTTTTTAACCTTTTTATTAGGGTCAACTAAATAGTAGCTGGATCCCTCAGTAGTTTTATATTGATACCAAAATTTGTCTCCTGCTTTTAACCAATGTGGATTTACTGAAGTTGAATGAACCAGTTTTGCTATTTTTTTTGGTGAAAATTTTGCAGCTAAATCATAATCAGGAATTACATTTTGTTGAGAGTACGATGAAAGAATTGATAAAATAAATAGTAAGTGAAATAGTTTTTTCATAACAATATTTTTAATAATTAACTTTTAGTTTTCAAAACAAAATTCATCTCCAATTTTTTTTGAATCGTAAACAGATTTAGAAACCATAGCATCTGCAAGTATTTCTCCACCAGGACTATCATCGTCTCCGTTGTTATAAGGTCTTTGATTACTAAGATTTACAACCAAAAAATATTCTGCATCTTTAATATATTTTGAATAAATTTCGCCACAGTCGTTTGTCAATCCACTACATCCAAATAAAAAAAAGCTAAACGTTACAATTAAAAATTTATTCATTTTCTACAGTCCTAAAATATCATTTATATGATTTTGATCATTAGTTCCAGAAGCAAAATCATCAAAAGCTTTTTCTGAAACCTCTATTATATGATCGCTTATAAACTTAGATCCTTCTCTTGCTCCTTGTTCCTGAGATTTAATGCAACATTCCCATTCCAAAACAGCCCATCCATCAAAGCCGTATTGGCTTAGTTTTGAAAAAATACTTTTAAAATCAACTTGTCCATCTCCAAGAGATCTGAATCTTCCAGGTCTGTCTATCCATTCTTGATATCCTCCGTAAACACCTGATTTTCCAGACGGATTAAACTCAGCATCTTTTACGTGAAACATTTTTATGTATTGATGATAATAGTCTATGTATTTTAGATAGTCCATTTGTTGTAAAACAAAATGACTTGGATCGTATAATATTTTGACTCTTGAGTGATTGTTTGTTGCTTTTAAAAACCTTTCAAAAGTGACTCCGTCGTGCAGATCTTCACCAGGATGAATTTCATAACAGACATCTATTCCATTATTATCAAAATGATCTAAAATTGGAGTCCATCTTTTTGCCAGCTCTTTAAAACCAGCTTCGACAAGTCCTTTTGGTCTTTGTGGCCATGGATACATAGTATGAAATAGTAAAGATCCTGAAAATGTAGCAATTTCAGTAAGCCCTAAATGTTTACTTGCGTTAGAGGCTAATTTTAATTGATCAATTGCCCAAAGTGTTCTGTCTTTTACATTGCCATGAAGATTTGCAGGAGCAAAAGCGTCAAACATTTTATCATATGAATAATGAGAAGCTACTAACTGTCCCTGGAGATGAGTTGAAAGTTCTGAAATTTCCATACCAGCTTCGTTAACTATTCCTTTTATCTGGTCACAATATGTTTTGCTTTCGCCTGCTTTTTTAAGATCAATTAATCCTTGTTCCCAAGTAGGAATTTGGACTGATTTATATCCTAGATTGTTTGCCCAGTTACAAATATTTTTTAGATTATTGAACGGTTTCTCACTTCCAGCAAATTGAGCTAAAAAAATTCCTGGTCCTTTTATTGTTTTCATAATATTAGTTATTCAGTTCAACCCAAACGTTTCCTTTCGAATTTGACTCTACAGTTTTTTCAATAAAATCCATTCCTCTAACTCCATCATCAATTGACGGAAATTCTGCAGCTTGAAAAGCTTCGTTCCTAATTGCTCTAGCCACACCTTTATAAATATTCCCCATGGAGTCGAAAATTCCTTCAGGATGACCAGGTGGTAGTTTAGTGCCATCAAGTGAAATCTCATCATTATATGAATGACCGGATTTTAATACTTGCATTGGAGCGTCGTCTGTTAAGTGGTATAAATAGTTTGGATTTTCTTGTTCCCATTTTAAAGCCCCTTTTTCTCCATATACATTTATTCTTAAATTATTTTCTTCACCCGTTGCAATTTGACTTGATCTAATTGTCCCTTTCGCATTAGTTGCAAAATGAATCAAAATATTTGCGTCTATATCCATAGGGTTATCTTTGTAAAGCGTGTTCAAGTCAGCTAAAACTTTTTTCACCTTCATGCCAGTAACAAGTTCAACCATATTAAAAGCATGTGTTCCAATATCTCCAACACAACAACTTATTCCAGATTTTTCTGGATCTAGTCTCCAAGTTGAATTTCTTTTTTCTTTTTGATGAATAACAGGATTTAGCCATCCTTGTAAATACTGAGCATCAACTTTTTGAATTTTCCCAATTGTTCCGTTTGAAATCATTTTAGTCATTTGTCTAACCATTGGATAACCTGTATAGGTATAGGTGACAGCAAAAACAAGATTTTTTTCTTGTTGAATTTTCCTTAAATCAAGAGCTTCTTTGTAAGTAGTTGTAAGTGGTTTTTCACAGATAACATTAAAATTGTTTTCAAGTAATTTTTTTGCCATTGGATAGTGAAGGAAGTTAGGTGTTAAAACAGAAACTACTTCAATTCTTTCGGATTTGTCGAGTTTAGATTCTTCCACAATCATAGTTTCGAAATCTTTATAAATTCTAGACTCTTTTAACCCTAAATTTTTAGCAAATTCTAGATTATCTTTATAATTTGGATTAAACACCCCCCCAATAATTTCGTATCGATCAAACATGCTTGAAGCAACTCTATGAAGAACTCCAATTAACGAATCACCACCACCACCTAAAATTCCTAATCTAATTTTTTTACTCATTTTATAATTTATTAAACAGATTGTGAAACTCTATTTGCCTCTAACTTGTTTCTAAAAGCAAATAAAATTCCAAATAAAACAACTAAAGCTAGAGGGAAATAAACCATATTTCCTAAAGCAGCTTGACCAGCTATAACTTCAGCAGCATCTTCTGCAACTCCAGAGCTTAATGCAATTTGTTTCTCTTCATCAAGCCATGATCCAATTACTGGATTCCACATTCCGGTAGCAAGCATTCCAGCACCACCTACAAGTGACATTCCTAAAGCGCCAGTTTTTGGCAAATATTCAGAAACAAATCCGATCATTGTTGGCCAAAAATAGCAAACTCCAAAAGCAAATAATACAGAAGCTACATAAAGCATCTGCCCGTCAACTTGTGACATCATAAAAATCGCTATTGTTGTCACTATTGCTGACAAAAACAATACTCCAACCGGATTAAGCTTGTGTATAATAGGCCCAGCAAAATATCTGCCAACGGCCATGATTCCAGTGATAAGAGCTAAAATTAACATTGGACTTGCTCCTGATTTTTCAAGAAGTGGATTAAGCCATTGTTGTGTTCCTAACTCCGCTGTTGCAGTTAATGTCATGCAAATAGCTATAAAAATAAATAGCGGAGTAAATAAAGATTTTAAATTTAGAACGGTGTCTGATTCAATATGTTCTGTTTCAGGAAATTCTTCTTTTAAAAATAGATATCCATAAATCAAAGTAGGAATAAGCATAATTGCTATTTGAGGTTGCCATCCAAATCCGAAATCTGTCATAAATTTAGAAGTAAGCGATCCAATTACTATCCCACCAGGAAACCAAACATGAAATTTATTTAACATTGTTGTTCGATTGTTTGAATACATATCAGCAATTAAAGGATTACAGGCCGCTTCAACAGATCCATTAGCAAATCCAATAAAAAACGAAGAAATTAAAAGAGTAGCAAATCCTCCAGCATAAATAGTCATTACTAATCCTAATAAATGTGAGAAAAAAGCGATTATCATTAATTTTTTTGCACCTAATAAATTGTATAAGAACCCGCCAAATATAGTAGCCACAGGGAATCCCCAAAATGCCATTGCATTTACAAATCCAAGCTGAGTATTGTTAATTTCAAACTCCTCTCCAAGCTGCCCTAGAATACCTGCTCGAATTGCAAATGTCATTGCTGTTACTATAAGCGATATACAAGCTGCTATAAATAATTTATTTTTTGATACTGTACTGTTCATAATATTGTTGTTAGTTTTTGTATTCTCAAGATACTAATTTCTTTTAAAAACTTAAGATTGATTCGGTCAATCTAGACAAAAGAACTATTAAAATCTTTGGAATACTTTAATTAGAGGATTAATCTTTGTGCGCACCATCGCAAAACGGTAAGTTTTTTGATTTATTGCACCCGCAAAGAGTAAATCGTTTGCCGTGCTTTATTTTATTTCCATTTTCGTCGCTCAAAGAAACTATTCCTTCAATAACTATTTGCCCTTTGGATTTCCTAAAAATATTTACAGAATTATCTTTCACTTTAATTATTTAAAAAATAAAACAGGAGTGTTTTTCACATATTCCTTATAAGAATTTAAGTGTCCCCATTTTTTATTTCCACTTTCTTCTAAGAGTCTAACGCCACTAACATAAACTAATAATAAGTAGGTAAACAGTGGAGAGACAAGTGTTAAATATTGTAATCCTGAAAGAGATGAAATAGACATAATAGAAATCCCTAGCCATAGAATTATTTCTCCTAAATAATTTGGATGTCGGGATTTAGACCAGAGGCCAGTATTTATAAATTTATCTTTATTATCTAAGTTTGATCTAAATTTTGATTTTTGTTTGTCTGCAATAATTTCAATTAAAAAGCCAGTCAAAAACAATCCAAAGCCTAAATATAAATATCCATTTAGCACAACACCATTTTCAGTTGAAAGTGCAGTTAGCGCACATAGACTACACATCGAAACCCACATTCCTTGTAATGACCATGCTAAAAGAAATCTTGTTGGAGACTGTTTAATTTCCTTAAATCTTTTGTCTTCACCTGCTTTTTTAATTCTAAAAAAAAGAAAACTGCCAAGTCTTACAGCCCAAACAATAATAGCAGTTCCTAAAATCAAATTGGTTAAGTTTTGGGATGAATCATATAAAATGTATGAAACAGCAAATATGTAAGTAGAGCT
>JABJFE010000067.1 GCA_018662905.1 Flavobacteriaceae bacterium | reverse complement strand
CTGGTTTTTTATAGGCTATAAAATGGACTTCATGACCATGATTAACCAAAGACATTCCTAATTCAGTTGCCATAACACCACTTCCACCAAAAGTTGGGTAACAAACAATAGCTATTTTCATTTTCATCATTTTAAAGAATCATAAATAATCCTTTGAATTTCTGTTCTAATATTATTATCAGAAAGTTTATTATTATTCATTGAGGGAAAAGTTCTGTTTGACAAAAACACGTACACAATTTGATTTTCAGGATCTCCCCAAACATATGTTCCGGTAAAACCTGAATGCCCGAAACTAGACATTGGAACACACCCACAAGTTGGAGAACTCTCATCAATTTGTGGCTTATCAAAACCTAAACCTCTTCTATTTCCATCTTCACAATAATAACAGGTGTTAAAGTAATCAATTGTTGATTTAGAAAAAAATGTTTTTGAACCATATTTGCCGTTCTGTAGAAACATTTGCATAATTTTAGCTACATCATTTGAATTAGAAAAAAGACCAGCGTGTCCTCCTATTCCACCTTGCATTGCAGCACCCATGTCATGAACATATCCAACAAGGGTGTCTTTTCTAAAGTAATCATCAATTTCAGAGGGAACAATTTTATTAGAAGTATATGATTTTAATGGATTATATGTTGTAAAATTTGCACCAACTTTATTTAAAATTATCTTTTTAAGTAATTTATCTAAACTAACTTGATGTTTGTTTTCAAGAAAATATTTAAAAAAATAATAAGGAAGATCGCTATATAAATAAGATTTATTTTGCGAAAGTTCGCTGTCAATTATTCTATTTGTAATCGTGTCTAAAAAAGAACTTTTGAGAAAAAGATTTCTATTTACTGGAATAGAATATTTTTTGTTTTTTTTTTACTATAAATACTAGTTATTGGATTATAATTAATAGAGTCCAAGGTTTCCTTGTAAAAAGGAATCCAAGGGTATAATCCAGACTGATGAGCTAACATTTCTTTCAACAATAAACTTCCTTTATCTTTTAAATCTAAATCAGGTAAAATATCAGATAAAGTTGATTTTTCATTTATACCATTACTTTCATATTCATTCATTAGTAACGGAACTGAGGATAAAATTTTGGTAAGTGAAGCTAAATCGTAAATATGATCCCAATTTATTAAATTATTTTTTTCATAAGTTTTGTAGCCGTAACTTTTATTAAGAACAACTTTACCATTTTTAGCAATAAGTAACTGAGCTCCAGGTGTCATTCTTTTTTCTATTGCATCTTCAATAACTAAGTCAATTGAATTCAGTTTGTCTAAATCAAAGTTTTTACTATTTGGTAGTCCATAACTTAATCTGTTAATGGTTTCAGTTTTAATGGATGTGTGTAAGGGATATTTTTTGTTTATAGAGACAGGTAGTCTTCCAACTGCAGGTAATGCTCCAAAAATAATTTGAGCAGATTTATTTTGAGCAGTAACATTATTTTGATAAGAAACTAAAACTGAAGAAACATTAGTCATATCCACATCCATAAGTGCGTAAGCTTTTGCAAAAACATCTAAAATTACATTCTTGTTCTTAGATAGTAGTTCGAGTGTTTCTATTTCTGTTTTGCTAAATTTATATGGATCAAAAGGACTTTTGTTTGATTTGTGAAAACCTACAATAACAGTTTTGTAAGGCTTTAATGTTCTAAGCAATTCAGCTTTTGAATCATATTGAACTTTATCAACCTTAGTGTAATGATTTAACATTTTAAAAAATTCATCTGAGTTAGAATCTCCCATTTCTAAAAAAGCAATTTTTGATGATACATCTTTTAATGGAAGAATATCATTATCATTTTTTATTAATGTGATAGATTTTTCTGTAATTTCTTCAAATAATAATTTATCGATATTACTATTCATGTCCTCAACAATATTTTTTAAATCGACTTTATTATTTTTATGAAGTCCAGCTTTGTATTTAGCCATCAATATTTTTTTAACAGAGTACTTTAATCTTTTCTCTGTTATAATTCCGTCTTTAATAGCATTTTTAATACTTTTTGTGCTTTCATCTAAATCATCAGGCATAAGTAATACATCATTTCCAGCTAATAATGCACTGACATCAGCAGATTGATTTTTATTAAAATCTACTACTCCTTTCATATCCATAGCATCAGTAATTACTAAACCTTCAAATTTTAGTTTCTTTTTTAAAAGTTTTGATATGATATTTTTTGAAAGAGTTGATGGCATTTTAGGCTCCTTTTCAAGAGATGGAACCTCCATGTGTGCAACCATAACTGTAGATAAATTATTTTTTATTAATTGTTTGTAAGGGAATAATTCTACATCATTTATACGTTTGGCAGAAAAGTTAATTATAGGAAGAGTTTTGTGAGAATCTGTAGAAGTGTCTCCATGACCAGGAAAATGTTTTGCCGAACCCATAATCCCCTCAGATTGCATCCCTTTTAAATAAGATAGAGACTTCATTGTAACGTTAATCTTATCCTCTCCAAACGATCTGCTTCCAATGATAGGATTGTTGGGATTGGTATTGATATCAGTTACTGGTGCAAAATTAATATGAACACCTATTCTTTTAGCGTGAACACCTATTCTTTTTCCAACTCTATATATTAGCGAATTATCATTTAATGCACCAAGTGTCATGTTGTAAGGAAAAGAAAAAGCATCATCTAATCTCATTCCAATACCCCATTCTGCATCCATACCTATTAATAAAGGAACTTTTGAAATAGATTGAAATTCGTTGGTATATTTAGCCTGATCATTAATGTTTCCAAGAGAAAAAATCAATCCTCCTAAATGATTCTTTTTTATTATTGAAGATACTTCATCCATTTTTTCAGGACCTTGTTTTGTAGCTACCCAAATTGTAAATAACTGTCCTATTTTTTGATCGATAGATAATGAGTTATAAATACTATCTACCCATACCTCTTGTTCTATTTTGTCGCTTGTGATTAAAGGATTCTGTGAATATGAAAAAAATGAAATTAAAAGAAAAAATAAAAGTGTTTTAAAAAAATGCATTTTAATATTTTATGTATATAAATTTAAAAAAAATAAGTTTTGAGATGAGAGTTTTTAGATAAATGTAAACTTACAAGCTATCAAAAGAACCTAGAGTGCCAACTTTTACAAGCTGGAACTTCCCAGTTATTTTTATAATCTCCGATATCTAAAACAAGATTATTAAAAACTATTGTGTTTTTAGAAACTGAATTGTTTTTTATTAAGGATTTAAATTCAACTATAGATTTATAAGAAACATACTCACCTTGTTTAAAAGCCACATTCATTTTATCTAATAAGTTAATGTTATAATCCTTTTCAATTTGCTGAATAAAATGAACACAAGCATCAATAGAACATCCAGATGCTTTAGCTGATTTTTCATTTAAAGCTATAATTATAAATCTATCATACCTTATTTCAAAACTAGATTTTAAATCATCTCCATGAGCAGTCCAGTTTTTTAAAAAGTCTGTAAGTTTTAATTTAATTTGATCAAGCTCTGAATCATTT
>JABJFE010000150.1 GCA_018662905.1 Flavobacteriaceae bacterium | reverse complement strand
GTGATCTTTAGTGTATTTTAATTCAGGTTTAATTTCCATTTCTTTTTAAAATTTATTTAAACAAATGTAATTCTAAAATCTAATTATTCATAAAAAATTATTCACCAAAACTATATCTTAAAGTCATACCTGCACGAATTGTCGTCATAGGAAATGCTGTTGAAATGGCGAACTTAGAAAACAGATGGTCATAGAAAAAAATCGCATTAAAACTTTTACTTAAATTATAATCTGCTGAGGTCTTAAGAGACCACATTGTTTGACCAGCCGTAACTTTATTATCAAGAAGATTTAAGTTCCTAATTATAGTAATATTATCTCTAAAGTTTAAATCTGTTTTAATGTTTAAATCTCCTTTAGAAACTCTTCTCTTACCACCGACCCTATTAGTGAATTTTAAATCTTTAATTCTATATCCAAGTCCTATGGAATAATCTGTTCCTGATGATTCAGTTAATAAATTATTGTCTAAACTTAATGACAAGGCCCTATCTTTTTTTAAGGACATAACGATCTGAAGTGAGTTATTTAATTCCATATCAATCTTTAAAAGAGGATTAAATTGTTCAACTAAATTGACATTAGTATATAAAAATTCATTGATGAAATTTCCTGAATCATCTGTAAATTGAGAATTATCAGAATCGTATTCTAAATTAGATTTGAAATTATTTAACGTATAACTAGATCTGTAGGCGTGACCTAAGCTAAATCTTTTAAATCGTTCTTTAATAAAATCTATATTCATAAGACCACTGTATGAGAGAGACCAACTTGGTAAAGGAGTTTTTGAAATTGCATTTAAAGAAATATTCTCGGGGTTTTTTCCAGAATAGGCTGAAAGAAAAGCTGGAATAAGAACAGCTTGATTGTTTTTTCCATAGCCAATAGGGAATCCAAATTCATCGATATCAACGGAAACATCTCCATTTAATGCAGCTAATCTTTGAGCTATAACTAACCTATTGTTTTGAAAGTCTTCAAAAGTTTCTGAAATATTTTCATTACTTTTTGAAAAAGAAGTATTGATTAGTATAGTAGAAATTTCAAAATTTCCGAATGTATTTGGAGATAATGCATTGTATTCGTTATCAATAATAATAAAGTTTTCAGAATAGTTTTCTGAATATTTTCTGTTAGCTTTCAATGATATTTTTAAGTCGTCAATCCAGCTAATTTCAGCCGAAACATCAAATTTAGTGTTATGAACTTGTGTAAACTGTTCGTTAAAAGTTGGGAAACTGGTTAACCACCCATTTTTAGCAGCTTCAAACCTTATATCAGACTGACTTCCAAAAACAAACCCCATTGAAGGCTTGGATGTTCCTAAAAAACCTAATGTTTCCATATAACCAGGTAATACTTTTCCACTATTCTCTGTATAATTCATTTTGAAACGTGATAAACCTGTAAAAAATCCAATCACTGAGTTAGTTAGTTTTTCTTTAGAATTTTTTGGTTTTTTCTTCTTTTCTAATTTTAGATTTCTATATAATTTTGACATGTTAAATGTGACGTTTAAAGACTGACTATTAGAGTTTTGTACAGTATTAACGTTTCCTAATACATTTCCTTGTTCATCTTCAACTAATGCCATCGCATCAGATCCTCTTTCCCAATTAAAATCTCCAGAATAATTATATGAACTTGAAATAAAATTTATTAATGGAAATAATTTAAATGGCAATTCGTAAGTCACTCCAAAAGATTGATTGTGGGAGTTGGCTTCACCAGTATTCCAAAAACCATCCCAAATATCTAATTCTTTATTTACCACCTTATCTCCAACAAGATCTGTTTCAAAATAATTTTTAACAACACTGTTGTTTGAGGCTGAAAAATCAATTCTCAGAGAATTGCTTAAGTTTTGACTTAAACTAAGATTCCAGTCAAATAAAAAATTTCTTTGTTGAATTTCAGGGAGTGCTATCTGATTTGAAGAGTCAGCTCCTTCAATATAAATATCTCGAAATCTTTGACTATTAAAGGTCCTGTTTATATTGGCATCAAAACTAAAGCTAGAAAGTAATGGATTAAAATTAAATTCCTTTATCCACTCTAAATATTTGTTGTTTTCTAAAAATTTAATTTTTTTGAATGGAGAAATAACAAACGGATTAAAAGAATAATTATAAGCTGAACTAACTCTAGCTGTTTTTTTTGTAAAATTTTCAATTTCATAATCATGCTGAAGTTCTTGATTATAGCTATATGAAAAATCAAAATTTTCTATATCATAAACTCTTTCTTTTTGCTCAGCAGATCTGTTTTTCTTAACACCTAATAAATTAATACTACTTATTTTTCTGTAACTAATCGCTTGATTTCTTATTGAATCTTTTTGAGAATTTCTTGTAGCTGAATTTACACGATCCTCTAATTTAATGTCTTGATAAAAAGGATCATATTCTGGTGTTGAAAATTCTTCAGAAATACTGTATGAAACTGGTATTTGAATTTCCCACTTATTTGGCAATAGCTGTCCTAAGTTTAAACTACTTATCAGACCGTATTGTTTTAATTCTTCTCTACTTCTCTGATTTGGGGATTTATCTATAGATCCAAATCCTATTGTAGACATTTTTCC
>JABJFE010000148.1 GCA_018662905.1 Flavobacteriaceae bacterium | reverse complement strand
TATTGCTAAATCAGATGAAGGAATAGTTTTAATGGTAAAAAACGGGGTGCCTGGTGATGTAGTAGATATAAAAACCTACAGAAAGAAAAAAAATTATTTTTTAGGAAATATTATAAAATACCACTCATATTCAAAAAACAGAATTGATCCAACATGTAAACATTTTGGTGTATGCGGAGGATGTAAATTACAAAATATTTCATATGATACACAAACCGAGTTAAAAGAAGATAAAATCAAACATTCAATATCAAGAATCTTTAATGATGCTAAAATAAACCCTATTATAAAGTGCGATAATCAATTTTTTTATAGAAATAAACTTGAATTCTCTTTTACTGAAAACAAATGGTTAACAGAAGATGAAATCAAAAATTCCGACAACAAAATTGATAGAAGAGGAATTGGTTTTCACAAAGCAGGAATGTGGGATAAGATTGTAGATGTTGAAAAATGTCACCTTCAAATCGAACCATCAAATAAAATTAGGTTATCAATAAAACAATTTGCAATTGAAAATAATCTTTCTTTTTATAACACTAGATTAAGGAAAGGATTACTTAGAACTCTTACAATACGAAACACAAGTCTAAATCAATTTATGGTTTTAGTTCAGTTTTATGAAAATGATAAAAAAAATATAAACTTAGTGATGAATTTTTTAAAAAATTCGTTTACTGAAATTCATTCTCTACTATACACAGTTAATGATAAAGAAAATGACAGCATTTACGATAGAGATATAAAACTATTTTATGGAAAAAACTATATAGAAGAAAAAATTAATTCATTGACATTCAAAATTTATCCTAAATCATTTTTTCAAACAAATATTCATCAAACTATAAAATTGTATGAATTAATATTAAAATATGCTGAAATAAAAAAAAATGAAATTGTTTATGATCTTTATTCAGGATTAGGAACTATAACTCAATTTGTTGCAAAAAATTCTAAAAAAGTTGTAGGAGTTGAAAGTGTTGAAGAAGCTGTAATTTCTGCAATAAATAGTGCTAAGGAAAATAAGATTGATAATGTAGTTTTTGAATATGGTGATATGAAAAATGTTTTTACAAACGATTTTATTTTAAAACACGGAAAACCTGATGTGATTATTACAGACCCTCCAAGAGAAGGAATGCATAAAGATGTAATTAATGAGATTTTAAAATTGAATACTCAACGAATTGTTTACGTAAGCTGTAACCCGTCAACTCAATGCAGGGATTTAGAATTATTAAAGGAAAAATATTCAATTAATAAGGTTCAGCCAGTGGATATGTTCCCTCACACTGATCATGTTGAAAATATTGTACTTTTGGAACTTAAATGAAAACATTAAAAAACAATCGTATACTACTAGGTTTATTTGTATTCTTACTTTCGTGTGAACCAGATGACATATGTCTTACATCTATTGAAGATACACCTAGACTAATAATAGGTTTTTATGACAAAAATACTGGAGAGTTAAAAGAAGTAACCAATTTAAAAATTCAAGGACATGATAATGAAGAAGTATATATTTTCCAAACCCTTGATTCAATTGGAATTCCTATAAAAAATTCAGATAATCTTACGACTTACAGTCTAACTAAAGATTTTAATGAAAATACCTTAAACTCTGGAAACAATGATAATCTTCACATAAATTACAGTTATAATTGGGAATACATAAGTCGTGCATGTGGTTTTAAAACAACATATGAACTAACTAATTTAATTATTGAAAACGATTCGAATAATTGGATTCTAGATACTGATTTGATTAATAATAATATAATAGATGAAAAAAATATACATGTTAAAATATTTCATTAGTTTTTTAACTGTAATTTATTGTACTAGTATTTTTTCGCAAGAAAAAATCAATGACAGTCTTTATAAATCAACTTATGGTATAAAACTAGGAATTGATTTTAGTAAACAAATAAGAATGTTGACAGAGTCAGGTTATAAAGGTCTAGTCGTTGTTGGTGATTACAGACTTTTTGAAAAAATTCATATAGCTTTTGAGTTAGGAAATGAGGAGAAATTTGTAAAAAATGAAATTTTAAATTTTAATACCAAAGGAAATTTTTTTAAAGCTGGAATAAACTATAATGTATTTAAAAACTTACAAGATCTAGAAAATGAAATATACGTTGGTTTTAGATTTGGCTCTTCAAAATTTGATCACCAATTAAATTCATTTACTATATATAATGTTGATCAATACTGGAATCAAAATAATATCGAAAATCTAATTTCTTTTGATAATCTATCTGCTAATTGGTTAGAATTTATCGTTGGTTTTAAAGCTCAAGTAATAACGAATTTTTATATGGGCTTAAATTTTAATGTTAGTAGATTATTAAATCAAAAAAATCCTGAAAATTTCAATAATCTATACATACCTGGATTCAATAAAGTTTTAGAAAACAATAGTATAGGAGTTGGTTTATCATACACTATACAATATCAAATTCCTTTGTTCAGGAAACTGAAAAATTAATTTATATTTTTTTTAGCTTTTTTTGATCCACTGTAAATTTCATACTTAGCTAATCTGCTTTCTAATTTTCCATTAAAAAGTTTAATTTTTCTTGAAGGTCTAAGTCCTACAAATTTTAATGCCTCTATACTAGAGGTAATAAACCAGGCATTTGAGTTAGAATAATCGGTTTTAAGTTTATCACCAATTTTTTTATAAAATGATTCAAGATCAATACGCAATCTTTCCCCATAGGGTGGGTTAAAAACTAAATGAATATATTCATCGTTTATTTTAGTAGATCTAAAGAAATCTTCTCTAGAAATAGAGACAAGGTCCTCAAAACCTGCATTAATTATATTTTGATCACACTTTGAAATTGCAGAGGGAGATTTATCAAAACCTGAAATCTTATAATTAAAAGGTTTGATTTTACTTAAAACAGACTTAGTAATCATAACAAATAAATCTAAATCAAAATCTTTCCAATTTTTAAAAGAAAAATTAGATCTTTTAATATTTGGAGGGTAATTAGTAGCTAACATTGCAGCCTCAATTAAAAGAGTACCACTTCCACACATAGGGTCTAGAAAATCTGATTCTAAATCCCAATCACTTAATAATATAATACCTGCAGCTAATACTTCATTAATTGGAGCAATATTTGTTTGTGAACGATACCCTCTCTGGTTCAACGGTTTACCAGAGGAATCTAAAGAAACTGTGCACTTATTATCCCTTATATGAATATTAATTTTAATATCAGGATCAATAGAATCTACATTAGGGCGCCTTTTATATAATTTCCTGAACCTGTCAACTATTCCATCTTTTGCTTTTTGTGAAACGAAAAGTGAATGAGAAAAAAAATCAGAATTTAAAACAGATTCGATAGAAAAAGTAAGATCTAATGATAAAAAGTCTTCCCAATTAAAATTATAAAAGGAACTATATAACTCCTTTTCATCATTTACATTAAAAAAAGCGATAGGTTTTAAAATTCTAATAGCAGTCCTTAAAGATAAATTACATTTATAAAGAAAACCTAAATCACCAAAGAAACTTACATTTCTAACACCTTTTTCTATTTTTTTAGCT
>JABJFE010000147.1 GCA_018662905.1 Flavobacteriaceae bacterium | reverse complement strand
CTTGATGTCTTGTACTGGATACTATGATTATGATAAAGGGTATACTCCAGATTTCAAAGGTCTTGAAAATTTTAAGGGTAAATTTATTCATCCTCAAAAATGGACCAATGATATTGATTATTTAAATAAGGATGTGATTGTTATTGGAAGTGGTGCAACAGCCATAACTCTTGTCCCTTCACTTTCTGATAAAGCAAAACACGTCACAATGCTTCAAAGATCTCCAACTTATTTGATGAATATTTCTAAAAAAGATAAATTCATAAATTTCTTATTCCGTTTTATTCCATCAAAAATTGCTCATTTCATCTCCAGATGGAAATACATTTTACGACAAATCTATTTTTACCAAATCTCAAAGCGGAAACCAAAAGAAGTTAAAGCTTTTATTAAAAATGAAATTAAAAAAAATCTTACAAAAGATTTTGACATAGAAACACATTTTAATCCAAAATATGATCCTTGGGATGAAAGAGTTTGTGTTGTTGTAGATAATGATTTATTTAGTTCAATTAACAAAGGAAAGTGCACTGTGTTGACTGATCAAATAAAATCTTTTAATAAAAATGGTATTCTGTTAGAGTCAGGAAAAGAATTAAAAGCAGATCTTGTAATTTCTGCAACTGGATTAAAGTTAAAATTTATGGGGGGAATTAAAATCAAAATTGACAATAAAATTATTGATCCATCAAAATTAGTAAGTTATAAAGGGATGATGTTACAGGATATTCCTAATGCAACTGTTGTTTTTGGATACACAAATGCTTCATGGACATTAAAAATTGATTTAGTGTGTGAATATTTTTGTAGAATTTTAAATCATATGGATAAAAATGAATTAAAATCATTTGTTCCTAAAATAAAAGAGAATAATTTAGAAACAGAGTCTAGTATTGGATTAAAATCTGGATACGTAAAAAGAGCTCTAAAAATTCTTCCTAAACAAGGGAAAAAATATCCATGGAAATTAAATCAAAACTACATAAAGGATATGTTTTTGCTTAAATTTAAAAAAATTGAGGACGAATACATATATTTCAAAAAATAATAGGATATTTATACTAAACATATTTTAAAAAATGAATAAACCACAATTTATAAATGAATTAAACATTCCTGCTGTTGCAGCACCGATGTTTCTAATATCGGGACCAGAAATAGTTATTGAATGTTGTAAAAATGGAATTGTTGGTACTTTTCCAGCTCTTAATCAAAGAACTTCGGAGGGCTTTGAAGAGTGGTTAATTGAAATCAAAACTGAACTTGATAAATTTGAAAAAGAAACTGGAAAAAAAGCTGCGCCTTACGGAGTTAATTTAATTGTTCATCATTCAAATCCAAGAGTGCAAGCTGATTTAATGATTTGTGTAAAACATAAAGTTCCTATTATAATCACTTCACTTGGTGCAGTAAGTCAATTAGTTGATGCAGTACACTCTTATGGTGGCTTGGTATACCATGACGTTATTAAAAAAAGACATGCAGAAAAAGCTGCAGAAGCTGGTGTAGACGGTCTTATATTAGTAGCAGCTGGAGCTGGGGGTCATGGAGGAACTCTTCATCCAATTCCTTTTATAGCTGAAGTAAAGAAATTTTTCAAAAAAACAATTTTACTATCAGGATGTATCTCAAATGGTAGAGATATAGCATCTGCAAAGCAAATGGGAGCTGATCTAGCCTATATGGGTACTAGATTTATTAATACTAAAGAAAGTAAGGCTGATGATGCTTATAAAGAAATGATAATAAATTCAAAAGCTGGTGATATTGTTTATACAGCAGCTGTCTCTGGAGTTAATGCAAATTTTCTTCGACAAAGTTTAGAATCAATGGGAATTACTGAAGACATGTGGGGCAATTCTAAAAAAGTTGATTTTGGTGATGAATTAGATGCTGCTAAAGCAGAAGCAAAGGCATGGAAAACAATATGGTCTGCTGGTCAGGGAGTAACTACAATTGAGGATGATCCAACTGTTAAAGAACTAGTAGATTCACTAAAGAAAGAATTTATTTCATCTATAAATGAGCAAAAGGATTTATTAGATACCTATAAATAATTTTTATAAAATTTTACAAACCAGTCTAAAGATTTTGGGTTTCTTAATGAATCACTACTAACCACATCATTTAGATTTTTACCCATCAAAATCTTTTTCACAGGTACTTCAACTTTTTTTCCACTTATAGTGTAAGGAATATCAGGAATTTTAAAGATTAAGTCCGGAACATGCCGTGGTGAACATTTTTGTCGAATTACAGAT
>JABJFE010000146.1 GCA_018662905.1 Flavobacteriaceae bacterium | reverse complement strand
ATTGATAATTGCAAATCCAAAAACTGAACTCTATAATCCAAATGCTATAAGATCAAGTTTGGGAAGTATATTTACAATGCAAATAGCTACAGCATCAACAGATGATATAATCAGCTATTTAAAAATTAATAATATCAAAATATTTTCAACTTTTGTTAAAAAAAGTGTCAACTATTTAGACATTGACTACACTGAAGCATGTGCAATCGTAGTTGGAACAGAGTCCTCTTCTTTATCTAAATCCTGGATGATTGAATCAGACAAACTAATAAGTATTCCGATGAGAGGTAAAATGGATTCTTTAAATTTATCAGTAAGTGCAGCAATAGTTATATTTGAAGGATTAAAACAAAGAAATGATAATTAGTCCAGAAATATTATTTAATATACTAATTGCTATTGTACTATTAAATTTTTTAAAAGATTCGATTTTAAATTATTTAAATTCAAGCTATTTTGACAAGGAAATCCCTGAGTTAATTAATGACATCTATGATAATGAAAAGTACATTAAATCTCAAGAGTATAAAAAAACACAATATAAATTTAATCGAATATCTAGCATTTTTAGCTTACTAATTTTATTGCTATTCTTTTATTTTGATGGATTTTTAATTATTGATAATTACAGTCGATCTTTATTTGATTCAGAATTATTAATTAGTTTAAGTTTTTTTGGAATTATTTATTTTGGTAATGAATTACTAAACATTCCTTTTTCAATTTACCATACTTTCACTATAGAAGAAAAATTTGGTTTTAATAAAACAACTAAAAAAACATATATAATTGATAAATTAAAGTCGTGGTTATTGACAATTTTATTTGGTGGCGGAATATTAAGCTTTATAATTTTACAATTTGAATCTGTTGGACAAAATTTTTGGATAGTTGCTTGGGTTTTTATTTCTGTTTTAACTCTCTTATTAAATGGTCTGTATGCCCAAATAATTGTTCCTCTTTTTAACAAACAAACAAAACTTGAAGATGGAGAATTGAAAAGTGAAATAGAAAAGTATTCAAAAAAAGTTGGCTTCAATCTAAGTAATATATTTGTAATTGACGGTTCTAAAAGATCAACGAAAGCAAATGCTTATTTTTCTGGTTTTGGAAAACAAAAAAGAGTAACACTTTATGATACTTTAATAAATAAATTGAATAAAAATCAGATAGTAGCAGTAATAGCTCATGAAATTGGGCATTATAAAAAAAATCATATAATATTCAACTTATTATTCTCAATAATTCAAACAGGAATGATGCTCTATATTCTTTCATTGTTAATATATATGCCGATTTTTTCTGAATCATTAAATATTGAAAATCATAGTTTTCATATAGCGCTAATAACCTTTTCAATACTTTACTCTCCAATTTCAGAATTATCATCACTTATGTTTAATTTATTTTCTAGAAAATTTGAATACGAAGCTGACGAATACGCCAACACATCTTTTGATGGAAATCATTTAATTGAAGCACTAAAAATTTTATCTAAAGATAGTTTGAGCAATTTAACACCTCATCCAAAATATGTTTGGTGGCATTACTCTCACCCTACTCTGATAGAAAGAATAAATCAATTACGATAGTTATTATTTTTTTAGTTAAATTTAATAATGATGGTAGTCGATTCAATTAAAGAAAATAACCAAATAGCTAAAGAGTATAAAGAACTTTTAAAAATTAGCTATCAATCATTATCAAAAGATGATAGAAAGCTAATTAGATTAGCATTTAACACATCTGTAGAAGCGCATAAAAATCAAAGAAGAAAATCTGGAGAACCCTACGTGTTTCACCCCATATCTGTTGCTAAAATAGTTGCATCAAAAATAGGATTAGATGCAACATGTATAGCTGCAGCATTATTACATGATGTAATTGAAGATACAGATTATGATGAAAATAAAATAACTGAAATTTTTGGCAAAACAATTTGCAAAATTGTGGTTGGTCTAACAAAGATTTCTAAATTATCCAAAGATGAGAATGTCTCTCTTCAAGCTGAAAATTTTAGAAAAATGCTACTTACATTAAATGATGATGTAAGAGTTATTTTAATTAAAATTGCAGATAGGCTTCATAATATGCAGACATTGGATTCCATGCCAAGTGGAAAACAAATAAAAATTGCTTCTGAAACTCTTTACATATATGCTCCAATAGCACATAGAATTGGACTTTACGATGTGAAATCAGAATTAGAAGATTTGGGTTTAAAATATACAGAACCTGAAATGTTCAACGAACTAAAAAATAAAATTGAAGAAACTAAGGTTGATCAAGATAAATACATCAAAAATTTTTCAAGAAGAATTTCAGAAAAATTAAGACCTGAAAAATTAAAATTTAAAATCAATGGCAGACCCAAATCTATTTATTCAATAAGAAATAAAATAATTAATAAAAATATTTCATTTGAAGAAATATATGACAAATTTGCCATTAGAATTATTTACAACTCAGAAAGAGAAAGTGAAAAATTTATAGCTTGGAAGATATATTCAATCATAACTGACCATTATACGCCAAATCCTTTAAGACTAAGGGATTGGATAACATCACCTAGATCAAACGGATATGAAGCTCTACATATCACTGTTGTTGGCCCTGGATCAAAGTGGGTTGAAGTTCAAATAAGGTCTGAAAGAATGCATGAAATAGCTGAAAAAGGTTTTGCAGCTCATTATAGGTATAAAGGTGGAAATAAAGCCGAAACAGGATTAGAACAGTGGTTAAATAGATTACAAGAAGTTTTAGAAAATACCGATACTAATGCAATTGATTTTGTTGAGGATTTTAAATTGAATTTATATTCAACAGAAATATTTGTTTTTACACCAACTGGAGAATTAAAATCATTAGCAAAAGGCTCTACAGCTCTCGATTTCGCTTTTAGTGTTCATACTGGTCTAGGTTTAAAAACAAGAGGGGTAAAAGTTAATGGAAAAATGGTACCATTAAGCCATATTCTTAACAGTGGAGATCAAATTGAAATAATTAAATCTGAAAACACAAAACCCTCCTCAAATTGGTTAGACTATGTAAAAACATCTAGAGCAAAAGCTAAAATAAGAACTGCTTTAAAAGAAGAAAAAAAATTATTAGCAGAAGACGGAAAAGAAATATTGAGAAGAAAACTTAAACAATTAAAAATAAAGTTTGATGAAAAAACAATTAATGACTTAGGGGTTTTTTTGAAATTAAAAACTAGTCTTGATTTGTTTTACAGAGTTGGAATTGGAAAAGTGGACAACAATGAACTTAAAAAATTTGCTAATTACAACAATAGATTAATAAATTTTTTTAGAAAGAGAATTAGTCGAAAACCTAGCAAATTTAACCAGACAGAAAAAGAAATTAGGAACAATCTTGATTTGATTGTTTTTGGAAATGAGGAGGATAAATTAGAATACACATTAGCGAAATGCTGTAATGCAATTCCAGGAGATGATGTATTTGGATTTGTAACCGTAAATGAGGGAATAAAAATTCATAAAAAAACATGTTCAAACGCATTAGGTCTTCAATCTAAGTTCGCATATCGAATTTTAAAATCTAAATGGATTGATTCTTCGCTGTTAGATTACAGTTCAACTATTAGAATTTCTGGAATTGACAACTTAGGAATCGTTAATGAGATAACTAAAGTCATTTCGAATACATTGAATATTAATATTAAAAAAATGAGTTTTGATACTGCAGATAATATTTTTAGAGGAAAGATCACTTTAAAAGTTAGAACAAGAAATATTTTAATTGATTTGATTAAAAGATTAAAAAAAATAAACGGCATTGAAAAGGTAGTAAGAGAATAGTGAATTATCAATTTTTAACCTAATTTTACTTTATGAATAAAGAAAAGAATCAGAAAATAGTAAAAGATGTGTTTACTAAATTTCTAGACTTGAAAAGTCATAGAAAAACACCTGAGCGTTTCGCTATTCTTAGTGAAATTTATAACTCTTCTGAGCATTTTGACATCGAGTCACTTTATGTTAAAATGAAAAATAAAAATTATAGAGTTAGTAGAGCTACTTTATATAATACAATAGAACTTCTTCTGGAATGTAAACTAGTTAGAAAACATCAATTTAGTTCAAATCAAGCACAATATGAAAAATCCTATTTTGATCATCAACATGATCATATAATTTTAACGGATACGGGCGAAGTTATTGAATTTTGCGATCCAAGGATTCAAACTATTAAAAAAAATATTGAAGAAATTTTCGGAGTTGAGATAAATAACCATTCCTTATATTTTTACGGAAAAAAAATTAAAAATAAAATATGAAAGTTGATTTGCTGCTAGGTTTACAATGGGGAGATGAAGGTAAAGGAAAAATAGTTGATGTTTTAACAAAGAACTATGATATAATTGCTAGGTTTCAAGGTGGACCTAATGCTGGACATACCCTAGAATTTGATGGAATAAAACATGTCCTACACACTATACCGTCTGGAATATTTCATAAAGAATCAATGAACTTAATTGGAAACGGAGTAGTTATAGACCCTGTCATTTTCGAAAAGGAAATTGAAAAATTAAAACCTTTTAATATTAATTTTTCCAAAAGCTTATGTATTTCTAGAAAAGCACATTTAATTCTACCAACACATAGACTACTCGATGCAGCGTCTGAGCTTTCAAAAGGAAAATCTAAGATAGGGTCTACTTTAAAAGGGATTGGACCTACATACATGGATAAAACAGGCAGAAATGGAATTAGAATTGGTGATATTGAACTTCCAGAATTTCTTGTTAAATACAGAAAATTGGCAAATAAACATGAAGCTATGATTAAAAGCTATAATGTTGATTTACAGTACAACTTAAAAGAACTGGAAGAAGATTTTTTTAGTGCTATTGAAAATATTAAATCAATACCATTTATTGACAGTGAAAATTATATTTTTAATGAACTAGATAATAATAAAAATATATTAGCTGAAGGTGCACAAGGCTCACTATTAGATATTGATTTTGGAACCTACCCATATGTCACATCTTCAAACACTACTGCAGCGGGAGCTTGTACTGGATTAGGAGTTCCTCCTAACAAAATAAAAGATGTGTTTGGTATTTTCAAAGCATATACAACAAGAGTTGGAAGCGGGCCTTTCCCAACTGAACTTTTTGATGATAATGCAAAAAGAATGAGTAAAGTAGGTAATGAATTTGGCGCAACTACTGGAAGACCAAGAAGATGTGGGTGGTTAGATTTAGTTGCTTTAAAATACGCTGTTAAAGTAAATGGTGTGACGAAATTAATGATGATGAAAGGAGATGTACTTTCAGGATTTAAAAATATTAAAGTTTGTACTTCTTACGATTATAATGGAGAAAAAATTGAACATTTTCCGTTTTCTGTTGATTCAAAAAAGTTGAAACCAATCTATACAGAATTTAAAGGTTGGGATGAAGATATAAGTAAATTAAAAAAAGAAAGTTCATTTCCTAAAACATTTATGGATTATGTTGCATATATAGAAAATGAATTAAAAGTTCCAATTGCAATTATATCAGTTGGGCCTGACAGGACTCAAACCATAATTCGTTAAAAAAAATTGAAAATAAAATTATCTATAATTTTTATATTTCTATT
>JABJFE010000145.1 GCA_018662905.1 Flavobacteriaceae bacterium | reverse complement strand
TGCTGAATCAGACTTCCCTTTTAAAATTGTTGGAAATATCTTTTCTAAGTCATTTCCAATAAAGTCATTTTTCATCAACTCTTCCCTGGCGTTCATTCTAGTGACATTTCCTTTAATTGTATTTATTTCTCCATTATGACACATGTATCTAAACGGTTGGGCAAGATCCCATGTCGGAAAAGTATTTGTTGAAAATCTTTGATGAACAAGAGCCAGTCTTGTAACCAATTCAGGATCTTTTAAATCCAAATAAAATCTATCTATGTCTTCAGGAATAAGCAGTCCTTTATAAATTAAAGTACGATTATGAAGACTGGAAAAATAAAAATAATTCTTTTGTAATAAAGGACTATTATAAATTTCGTTTTCAGCTATTTTTCTTGCTATATATAATTTAATATTAAATTCTGACTCAGATAATTCATTGCCTTTTTCAATAAAAACTTGTTTGACTACAGGCTGTGTTTTAGCAGCGATAGAACCTACTACTTTAGAATTAACTGGAACATTTCTCCAGCCTAAAATTTTTAAATCTTGATTTTTAATTTCTTTTTCAAAAACCTCAACACAATAATTTAATTGATTTATTTTCTGAGGTAAAAAGACCATACCTACAGCATAATCAAAAGGTTTGGGTAATTTAAAATCACATTGTTTTATAAAATAATCATGTGGAATTTCAATTAAGATTCCAGCTCCGTCACCAGTTTTACCGTCAGAACTTACAGCACCACGGTGTTCCAAGCATGTTAAAATATTTAGTGCTTTTGGAATTATATTATTTGTCTTTTCTCCTTTAAGACTACAAATGAATCCAGCACCACAATTATCATGTTCAAATTCCGGAGAATAAAGTCCTTGTTTTTTAGGTAGCATAAAATATATAATTGGAATTAGTAAATATACCCATAAATATGTTTTTTAATTATAAATTTCACCATAAACCCAATATTAATATTAAGTTGATAATTAAATCCATTTATATTGATTATTTCACATTTTAAAACTATTATTTTGAATATTTTTCAAAACACCCTCTATTAATTTTTTTTTATATATTTTTAAGCTCAAATTTTTTTTTATGGAGATTATTATTATTTCAGTATTTGTTTTAGGCTATGTTTTAATTACACTTGAACATTCAATAAAAATTGATAAACTTATTCCTGCCTTGGGAATGATGGGTATTTTATGGGCGATAATTGCATTAAATCATTTAGATGTCTATGATATCAATTTAGAACTATTAAAACTTGAGCCGACACATATTGAAGAGGTTTTATTGCATCATCTTGGTAAGACTGCCGAAATTTTAATTTTCCTTTTAGGTGCTATGACAATTGTTGAAATAATTGATTATTTCGATGGCTTTTCAGGAATTAAACAGGTTATAAAGACAAGAAGCAAAGTTAAAATTTTATGGATATTTGGATTATTAGCGTTTGTTCTATCTGCTATAATTGATAACCTTACTGCTACTATCGTACTTATAACTCTTCTTCAAAAAATTGTAAAAGTAAGATCATTAAAATTATGGTATGCAGGTTTAATTATTATTGCCGCTAATGCTGGAGGAGCTTGGTCCCCAATTGGAGATATTACCACTACAATGTTATGGATTGGTAATAAAGTAAGTGAAGTTAATCTTGTAAAGTATTTGATCATTCCATCT
Organism: Flavobacteriaceae bacterium; assembly: GCA_018662905.1. GTDB lineage: Bacteria > Bacteroidota > Bacteroidia > Flavobacteriales > Flavobacteriaceae > MAG-121220-bin8. The sequence continues at coordinate 2,032 of JABJFE010000145.1, read as the reverse complement.
TTAGTGTGTATGGTGGTTCCATTTTTAATAGCTTCTAGATTTAGTATTTTTAAAGGGGAATTAGAAGTAACAGAAATTAATGAAGACAGTAATCCATATGGGAATAAAATGCTGTTTTTAGGATTAGGCTCTATTTTATTTGTTCCCTTTTTTAAAGTAATTACTCATCTTCCTCCATATGTTGGAATGATGCTTTCATTGGCTTTTGTGGCTACTATTGCTGAAATATTGTCCAATAAAAAAATTAATATTTCTAATGTAGATTCTGAAAGTGATGCTGTTGCTCATCACAGTCCAGTACATAAATCACTCTCAAAAATCGAGCTTCCTAGTATTTTATTCTTTTTAGGAATATTACTAGCTGTAGGAGCTTTAGAATCTCTTGGAATTCTTTTTAATTTTGCAGGATATTTAACAGAAATTTTTCCAAACACTGATGTATTAATGATATTGTTTGGGTTTTTGTCTGCCATAATTGATAACGTACCATTAGTTGCTGCTTCAATGGGAATGTTCCCTAATGTTCTAGATGATCCTTTGTGGCATGCTTTAGCTTTTTCAGCTGGAACAGGTGGAAGTATGCTTATTATTGGTTCTGCTGCAGGAGTTGTAGCAATGGGTATGGAAAAGATTGATTTTTTCTGGTATTTGAAAAAAATTGCCGTTCTGGCTTTAATCGGATTTTTGTCTGGATATGGAACATTTATGCTTCTTAGAGATTTTGTTCTTTAAAACTAATGGATTATAAACAAACAGTTAATTGGCTTTTTAACCAACTACCTGTTTATCAAATTGAAGGTGTTTTTAAATATAAAGTTAGTCTAGAACCCATTTTAAAAACTTGCAATTATTTAAATAACCCTCAAAATACTTTCAATTCAATTCATGTAGCTGGAACGAACGGGAAAGGTTCGAGCTCTCATATGTTATCATCAATTTTACAGGAATCAGGATTAAAGGTTGGACTGTATACTTCTCCACATTTATTAGATTTTCGAGAACGAATTAAATTAAATGGAAAGTTTATAGAAAAAGATTTTGTTTCAGATTTTGTAACAAAACACATTGAGTTTTTTAAAAAAAACAAAATTTCTTTTTTTGAAATGACTGTTGCTATGGCTTTTGATTATTTTGCTAAATCAAATGTTGATATTGCAGTTATTGAAACTGGACTTGGAGGAAGGTTGGATTCAACAAATATTTTAGATCCTTTAGTTTCTCTTATTACTAATATTGGATTAGATCACAAAGAATTTTTAGGAAATGATATTAAAGATATTGCAAAAGAAAAAGCAGGAATAATTAAAAATAGTGTTCCAATTGTGATTAGTGAATTTCAAAAAGAAACCTATTCAATTTTTGAAAATAAAGCTCAAAAAATTGAAACAAATATTTTTCTGGCTGATGATCAAAAAAAATTCAAAACTGATTTATTGGGTGATTTTCAAAATAAAAATATAAATGGAGTTGTTAAAGTAATTTCTTTGTTAAAAGATTTTAACATTTCAAATAAAGATATTGAAAATGGTCTTTTGAATATTAAAAAAAATACTGGACTTATAGGGAGAATTCAAATTTTGAATGAATTACCAAAAGTAATATGTGATGTTGGACATAATTTAGAAGCATTTCAAGTAATTAAAGACCATATAGATTCTTTAAAATTTGATAACTTAAAATTAGTGTTAGGATTTGTAAAAGGAAAAGATTTTAAAAAAATCATTGATATTCTTCCGAAAAATGCTCAATATTTCTTTTGTACACCAAATATTAAAAGAGGACTTTCTTTAGATAGTTTAGCTAGTTACGGTTCTGTTAGCAAACTTAAATACAGCTTGCATGCTAGTGTTTTGGATGCTTATAATTCTGCTTTGTCAAGTTCATTTGATAACGATTTAATTTTTATTGGAGGAAGCAATTTTACTGTATCTGAAATTTTATAATTTTGGTACATGTTTTGAAATAGTAATAATATGAAAAATTTTATTTTATTAATCATTCTAGTATTTTCTTTTTCTTGTTCAACTGATGA
>JABJFE010000144.1 GCA_018662905.1 Flavobacteriaceae bacterium | reverse complement strand
ATATATGTTTTTTGAGCAACCTAGAGTCACAACATTAATTCTATTTTTTTTTGAATATTTTGTTCTCAATATTTAATATTTATGATTTTTTAAAAAAAGAGTCTACAAATTCTTTTTTATCAAAAATTTGTAAATCCTCAATACCCTCTCCAATACCAATAAATTTAATAGGAATATTGAATTGGTCAGATATTCCCAAAACTACCCCGCCTTTTGCTGTACCATCTAATTTAGTAACTGCCAAGGAAGTGATTTCAGTAACATTAGTAAATTGTTTTGCCTGTTCAAAAGCATTTTGACCAGTAGATCCATCAATAACCAATAAAACTTCGTGAGGAGCATTTATATTTTTCTTCTGAAGCACTCTCTTTATTTTAGAAAGTTCATTCATCAGGTTAGTTTTATTATGTAATCTTCCAGCTGTATCAATTAATACAACGTCAATATTTTTATTTATTGCTGATTCTAATGTGTCGAACGCCACAGAAGCAGGATCACTTCCCATCTCTTGCTTTACCAGCTCAACTCCAACTCTATCAGACCAAACTTGTAACTGATCAATAGCGGCTGCTCTAAAAGTATCAGCAGCTCCTACCATAACTTTTAATCCTATTGACTTATAATAATTAGCCATTTTACCAATAGATGTAGTTTTACCCACACCATTGACTCCTACAACTAAAATAACATGAGGCTTTTCCTTGCTTAAGGAGAGAAAATTATCATTTTCAGAATCACAAATAATTTTTATGATTTCTTCTTTGAGAATTAAATCTAGTTCAGAAGAGTTTAGAAATTTATCTTTTGCTACTCTATTTTCTATTTTATCAATTATTTTCAATGTTGTTTTTACACCCACGTCAGAGCTTATAAGAATTTCCTCTAAATCATCTAAAACTTGATCATCAACTTTACTCTTTCCTATAACTGCTTTTGAAATTTTATTAAAAAAAGATTCATTACTTTTTTTTAAACCTAAGTCTAAAGACTCTTTTTTTTCTTTTGTAAATAGTTTTTTAAAAAAATTCATAGACCTAAAGTTATATCAAAGATATTAAAACAAAAAAAGCCACTAATAAGTGACTTTATACTTTAACTAAAAAAATTATTACTTAGACAACCAATTATTAACTAGTTCAGGAGCCATAATTGATTCAACATATGTGTATGCGCCTGTTTTGGGGCTTTTAACCATCTTAATAGCTTTCGATAATCTTTTTGAAGAAGTTTGAAGTGATGCTACAGTTTTTTTTGCCATTTTCTAATTATTTAATTTCTTTGTGTATTGTATTTTTTTTCAAAATAGGATTGAATTTCTTAATTTCTAACCTATCTGGTGTGTTTTTCTTGTTTTTTGTAGTAACGTATCTTGATGTACCTGGAAGACCAGAATTTTTGTGTTCGGTACATTCTAAAATTACTTGTACTCTATTTCCTTTCTTAGCCATGATAATATAATTAAGCTCTATTAATTTTTGATTCTTTTAAAACAGCAGAAATACCTTTTTTGTTTATAGTTTTTAAAACAGATGTAGAAACTTTTAATGTAATCCACTTTCCTTCTTCAGGAATAAAAAATCTCTTTTTTATCAAATTAGGCTCAAATCTTCTTTTGGTTTTATTCATTGCTTTAGAAACGTTGTTTCCAACCAAAACTTTTTTACCAGAAATTTCACAAACTTTAGACATAACTATGTTATTTTTTAAACAGGGTGCAAATTAACAACAATTTTCTTCTTTTGCCAAATTTTTTATCACCCCTTTAACAATTCATTAAACAAAAGTTCTAAAGCTTTGTTTACAGATTTTTTAATATTTTTTTCTCTATTATTTCCGAAATTAAATTTATATGATTTAGTTTCAAAAGGAGTGGCGATTGATATATATATTAATCCTATATCTTTTTTTGAATCTCCTTTTGTAGGACCGGCATTACCTGTCGTAGAAATAGAATAATCAGAATCTAAAAGTTTCTTAACATTATTTGCCATTTCATTTGCAACTTGTGAACTCACTACAGAAAAATCATTAATTATTCCTTCATCTAGTTTTAACAAATCTTTTTTTACATTAGTATCATAAGCTACAACTGAACCTTTAAAATATTCAGAGGCACCCGGAACAGATGAAATTCTCGAAGATATTAATCCTCCAGTAAAACTTTCAGCTGTAGATAATGTTTTATTAGACTTAACTAAAATTTTTCCTATCTCTAATTCTATAGAATTTACTGACTCAAAGCCTATTATAATTTTGCCTAAAATATTATAAAGCTCAGAAATATAAAGATCCAATTGATCCTCTAATTTCTTTTTATCATTTCCCTTACATGAAATTCTCAATCTAACTCTTCCAAGATTTGGCAAATAGGCTAACTTAAAATTTTTGGCTAATTTTTGTTCAAAATCCTTTAATTGATTTGCAATTGTACTTTCTCCTACACCATATGTCATTAAGGTTTTTTTAAGAATTACAGGACATTCAAATTCTTTACTTAACAAAGGTAATACAGAAGATGTGATCATGGATTTCATTTCATAAGGAACTCCAGGTAAAGAAATAAATAAAGTATTACCCTTAATCATGGCCATACCAGCTGCAGTTCCAAATTTATTTTCTATAAGTTTTGCTTTAGAAGGAACTAAAGCTTGAGCTCTATTTAAGTTATTAATGGGATTATTAACAAATTTTTTAAATAAATTTTCTATGTGAATAAGTAAATTTTCATTGTGAACTAACTTATCATTAAAAAATTCACAGAAGACTTCTTTTGTAATATCATCATTAGTCGGTCCTAGTCCGCCAGTTGTAATTACAATATCAAATTTATTTAATGAATTATCTAATGCATTAAATATTGAACTCTTTTCGTCACTAATTGAAAGAATTTCATTTACCTCAATTCCTATATTAATCAATTGTTTTGAAATAAATGTAGAGTTTGTATCTACTATTTGCCCAATTAATATTTCATCTCCAATAGTAATAATTTTAGCACTAATCATTATTTGATATTTATATTGAAAACATTTTTATCTTCAATAAAACCTTCAAATAAATCATTTTCAAAAACTCTATTTACACCAGACGGAGTGCCAGTAAAAATCACATCACCTATTTTTAAAGTAAAAAATCTGGATATTTCTGAAACGAGCTCGTCAAAACTCCAAAGCATCTTAGATGTATTACCTAACTGAGCATTATCACCGTTTTTCTTTAACGAAAAATTTAAATTATTAATATCGTTAAACTCATTTTTGTCAATCCACTCTCCTATTAAAGCCGAACCATCAAATGCTTTAGATTTTTCCCAGGGTAATCCTTTTATTTTAAGTTCATTTTGAATATCTCTTGCTGTAAAGTCAATTCCCAAACTTATTTTGTTATAATATTTATGTGCAAACTTTTTATCAATTGATTTTCCAAGCTTACATATTTTTAATATTACCTCTGCTTCGTAATGAACATCTTTTGAATAATCAGGTATAAAAAAGGGTTGATTTTTTAAAATAACAGAACTATCTGGTTTTATAAATATTACAGGTGAAATAGGTCTTTCATTATTAAGCTCCTCAATATGTTTGCGATAATTTCTACCAACACAAATTATTTTCATATTATAATTTATTGTTAAGCTTACTTAGCCTTAACTTGGTTAATATTTTTTTGGTATACATCGGGAAATCTGCATTTAACAACCAACCAAAATAACCTGGTTCATTTTCAATTATAAAATCTACAGATTTACCTTTATGCTTTCCAAAAGAAAAGCAAGGGATATTATTTTGATCGTATATAATAAAACCTGCCAAGTCAACTGATTTATTTCTACTTGAAAAACTTGATAAAAAATCAACATTATTTTCAAGATTATTATAAAGTTTAATTTGTGCTTCTAAAACCTCGTAGGTAGCCTGAGTATCAGCTTTAGATGAGTGAGCATCTATTAATTCTTTTTCACAATAAAACTTATAAGCTGCGCCTAAAGTTCTTTTTTCCATTTTATGAAAAATGTTCTGAACATCAATACATTTAACATTTTCTAAACTAAAATCTATATCAAATCTTAAAAATTCTTCAGCTAATAATGGAATATCAAACTTATTAGAGTTAAAGCCTGCTAAATCACAATTTTGAATCATTTCCTTAACCTGAAGACCAATAATTTTAAAAGTTGGTTCATTAACTACCATTTCATTAGTGATTCCATGTATGTTAGAAACTTCTTTGGAAATATTAACTTCAGGATTAACTAACCATGTTCTTGACTCCTTGTTTCCGTTTTGAAAAATTTTTAAAACAGAAACTTCTACTATCCTGTCTTTTGAAATATTAATTCCAGTTGTTTCTAAATCAAAAAAACAAATAGGCTTAGATAGGTTTAAATTCATATATTAAAAATTAAATTGAAATTTTACTATCCCATCCTTCAATAAGTTCTTTTATTCTTTTAATAAACAATCCTCCCTTAGCACCATTTACTATTCTATGATCAAAGCTGTGGGATAAAATAATTTTATATCTAATTCCTATAAAATCTCCTTTTTCTGTTTCAATTACTGATGGTTTTTTATTAATTGCTCCAAAGGCTAAAATACCAACTTGAGGTTGATTAATAATTGGTGTACCCATTAATGTGTCAAAAACTCCAACATTACTTATAGTGTAAGTTCCATCTTTAACCTCATCAGGTTCTAAATTTCCATTTCTAGAACGTTTAGCCAAATCATTAACTTTTTTGACTAAACCTAAAAGGCTAAACTGATCAGCATTTTTAATAACAGGAACGATTAAATTTCCATCACTTAGAGCAGTAGCCATACCAACATTAATTGATTTCTTCTTTATAATATTATAATCATCAAGACTTATATTGAGCATTGGAAATTCTCTTAAAACTTGAGCTACGATTTGAATAAAAATTGGAGTAAAGGTTATTTTTTCGTTTTCTCTTTCAAAAAAGATATGTTTATTTTTTTCTCTCCAATTCCATAAATTAGTTATATCAGCCTCAATAAAAGCTTGGACATGAGCAGATTTTTCTTTACTGGAAATCATATGGTCAGAAATAAGTTTTTCCATTCTACTCATTTCTATAATTTCATCTGATAACTCATTACTGTAAGTATTCTGAGATGTTTTTGTTGAGTTATTAGAATTTGAAATATAAGTTAAAAGATCATTTTTGGTAACTCTACCATTTTTTCCAGAGCCAATTATATTTTCTAATTCATTTAATGAAACACCTTCTTGTTTTGAGATATTTTTAACAAGAGGAGAATAAATCCTAGATGATTCGTTAGAAATATTTTTATCAATTAACTCATCTCCTTTCTCAATAAAATCTATTGGTTCAGAATTACTCTTTTTTATAGTTTTTAACTTTTCAATAGATTTTCTTTTTTCAGGAATCTCTATTTTTTTAATAGTAGACACATCTAAATCAGTTTCTATTATAGCAATTGGATCTCCAACTTTTACAATATCATTAACATCACATAATTTTTTAAATAAGATTCCTGAAAATTCACTAGGAACTTCTGAATCTACCTTGTCAGTAGCAATTTCAACTATAAGATCATCTTCGTCAATTTTATCACCTTCATTTTTAAGCCACCCTGTGATAGTAGCTTCATCAACACTTTCTCCCATCCGAGGCAAAACGATCTCTATCTTGTTAGACATAAATGTTAATTATATTAATACAAAAATATCAAATTATAATTTGATAAATTAATTCTTTACTAAAATGTTTAAAACATTAGATTTTTATTGAATTCTCAAAAGGAATTCTTTTAATAATACTTCTTCCAAGTGTAACTTCGTCTGTATATTCAAGCTCATTACCAACAGAAACTCCTCTTGCTATAGTTGTTATTTTTAAATCTAAATCTTGAATTTGTTTAAAAATATAGAAGTTAGTAGTATCACCTTCCATTGTTGCACTCAGTGCAAAAATGAGTTCTGATATCTTTTCAGATTTTATTTTTTCAATTAATGATGATATATTTAACTGGTTGGGTCCAATTCCTTCAATTGGCGATATTTTTCCTCCTAAAACATGATAAACTCCGTTAAACTGGCCTGTACTTTCGATTGCCATTACATCTCTAATATCTTCTACTACACAGATAATCGATTTATTTCTTTTTGTATTAGAACAAATTTCACATAATTCTAAATCAGAAATATTATGACAATTTTTACATAAAATAATTCCTTCAACTAAGTCTATTAATGATTTAGATAATTGAACAGTCTGTGAATTTGGTTGATTTAATAAAAACAAAACAAGCCTTAAAGCAGTTCTTTTACCAATTCCAGGCAATCTAGACATTTCATTAACTGCATTTTCAAGTAATTTTGAAGAAAAATTCATTGTGTAAATATACTACTACATTTTATAAGAACCATAAATTAGTATATTTGAAGAATAACATTAAGGATGCAATCATCAATTATTATTTTAGTTATAATACTCTATTTTTTTGGACTTTTTATTGTCTCAAGCTTAACAACTGGAAACAACGATAATTCAACTTTTTTTTCGGCAAATAAAGAGTCTCCTTGGTACTTAGTAGCATTTGGAATGGTTGGGGCCTCATTGTCTGGGATAACCTTCATTTCAGTTCCAGGCGATGTTGGGACAACTCAATTTACATATTTTCAAGTCGTTCTAGGGTATCTTTTCGGATATTTTGTAGTAGCACTTTTATTATTACCAATATATTACAAACTAAACCTGACTTCAATATATGAATATTTAAAAATTAGATTTGGGAAAGTCAGTCATAAAACTGGCGCTTTTTTCTTTTTTATTTCAAGAATAACTGGAGCCTGCTTTAGATTATATTTAGTAGCAATAGTATTACAACAATTTGTCTTCAATGAATTAAATATTCCATTTGAATTTACAGTTGTAATTTCAGTTTTACTAATATGGATTTATACATTTAGGGGTGGGATTAAAACTATTGTTTGGACTGACACGCTTCAAACTACTTTTATGTTAATATCGGTTTTACTATCCATTTATTTAATTACTAAAAGCTTAGATTGGTCTTTAATCGATTTTATAAACTCAGACGAGTTAAAATCATATTCAAATATTTTTGTTACAGAAAGTTTTTTAGAAAAAAATCATTTTTTTAAATCTTTTATTGGTGGAATGTTCATTACAATATGTATGACTGGTCTTGATCAAGATATGATGCAAAAAAATTTAACATGTAAATCACTAAAAGAAGCTCAAAAAAATATGATAATATTTAGTATAGTTTTAGTTATTGTTACATTTTTATTTCTACTTCTTGGAGCTTTATTATTTATTTATTCTTCAAAATTTAATATTGGAATACCAGAACTTAATGGAAGTGTAAACAGTGATTTATTGTTTCCTGAAATTGCTTTGAATAGTGGTTTAGGAAACTTGATTGGAATAACTTTTTTACTTGGTTTAATTGCTGCAGCATATAGTAGTGCTGATAGTGCTTTAACCTCCCTAACAACTTCATATTGTGTTGATTTTGCTGACTTAAAAGATAAAAGCATTGAATATCAAATTAAAATAAGAAAAAGGACACATATAATTATGAGCCTAGTTCTAATTGTAGTGATTATTATTTTTAAAAATTATTTAACTACAAGCGTTATAGACGGTCTATTAATTTTGGCAGGTTATACCTACGGACCTTTGCTTGGATTATTTGCATTTGGTATTTTTACAAATTATAAAATTCATGATAAATACGTTTGGATCGTTACATCATTATCTGTTTTCATTATGATTTTTATAGGAAATTTAGATCCTCAGTATTTGGGTGGATATAAAATAGGATATGAATTACTTCCAATAAATGGATTACTAACTTTTATTGGTCTAATATTGATTCGTAGAAAGTAATACTAAAGTACAAGCTTCAATATAATCGATAGATTCATTTTTTAATAGTAAATAAAACTCTTCGTTTTCAGTTCCGGGGTTAAAAATCACTCTTTTAGGATTTAAAGAGATGACATAATCATAATAATCTCTTTGCCTTACACAATTTAAATATAATGTGATGGTATGAATATTATTAAAACTAATAAAATCTTTTTCTATTAAAACTTTATCAATAGTTCCAGTTTTTGAACCAATAGCCTTGACATTAACATTGTTTAAAAGCAGTCTTTTTACTGCCATATTTGAATAGCGATCAGGATTTAAAGAAGCACCTAGTACTAAAGTTTTTTTTACCATCTTATAATAACAGATCCCCAAGTGAATCCTGCTCCAAAAGCAGCAAGAATTACCAAGTCGTTATCTTTAATTTTACCTAGTTCCCAAGCCTCTGTAAGAGCTATTATAACAGATGCAGCTGTAGTATTGCCATACTTCATGATATTATTGTACACTTTATTATCAGGTAATTGAAATTTCCTTTGTATAAATTGTGATATACGTAAATTTGCCTGATGAGGGATTAGAATATCAATATTTTCACTCTTTAAATTATTTGCTTTTAAACCATCTACTATAGCTTCAGAAAAACGAGTCACTGCGTTTTTAAAAACAAATTTTCCATTCATGTATGGATAGTACGATTGATCATCTGGATCATTTTCTTTTAATATTTGAGGAACCCATCTTCCAGTGTGAGGGCCATCCATCATTAACTCTCTAGCATGTTTACCCTCAGAATAAAGATGAGAAGATAATATTCCTTTTCCACTTTCTTCACTTCTAGATAAAACTGCAGCTCCTGCCCCATCTCCAAAAATAACTGTAACTCCTCGACCTCTTGTTGATTTGTCTAATCCGCCAGAATGATTTTCAGATCCAATTACTAAAATATTCTTATACATGCCCGTTTTTATGAACTGATCAGCAACAGAAATTGCATAGATAAAACCAGAACATTGATTACGAACATCTAAAGCACCAATTGTTGGCATATCTAACATTTCTTGAACACGAACTCCTCCACCAGGAAAATACATGTCAGGACTAAGAGTAGCAAAGACGATGAAATCAATATCATTTTTTTTTAAACCAGATCTCTCAATTGCTATTTTTGAAGCTTTTACAGCCATAGTGGATGTAGTATCATCCGTTTTAGGATCTATCCATCTTCGTTCCTTAATACCTGTTCTTTCTTGAATCCATTCATCTGTAGTATCAATTATTTTTGATAAATCATTATTAGTTATAATATTGTCAGGAACATAATAACCAAGACCGCTAATTTTTGAATTATACATGATTAAGGATTAAGATTTTAAATTAAATATAGAGAATTGTAGCTATTAAAACACAAATTAATGTCAATTTGTCATTCAAGATTGTTTGGTATATCATTTGATCTTATAATTTAAAATTATAATTATGTCTAAAGGTAAAATTAACGTATCAGTTGAAAACATTTTTCCACTTATAAAAAAGTTCTTATACAGTGATCACGAAATATTTTTAAGAGAATTAATTTCTAATGCGACAGATGCAACTTTAAAATTAAAGCATCTGAGTAGTATTGGGGAAAACAAAATAGATATTGGAAATCCATTTATTGAAATTAAAATTGATAAAAAAGGAAAGAAATTACATATTATTGATCAAGGTCTTGGAATGTCATCTGAGGAAGTTAAAAAATATATCAATCAAGTTGCTTTTTCTGGAGCTGAAGAATTTTTAGATAAATACAAAGATAGCGCAAAAGACAGCGGAATAATTGGTCATTTTGGTTTAGGTTTTTATTCAGCTTTTATGGTTGCAGAAAAGGTTGAGATAATCACTAAATCTTATCAAGACAAACCTGCTGCTCATTGGATTTGTGATGGTTCACCTGAGTATACACTTAAAAAGAGTGATAAAAAAGAAAGAGGGTCTGAAATAATTTTACATATAGATAAAGATTCAAAAGAGTTTTTAGAAGAAAGTAGAATCAAAACACTCTTAACAAAATATAATAAATTCATGCCTGTACCAATTAAATTTGGCTCTAAAGAAATTACAAAAAAGGTTGGAGAGGGAGATGATCAAAAAGAAGTAAAAGAAGTTGTAGATGACATTATCAATAACCCTAATCCAGCTTGGACTAAAACACCTTCAGACTTAGATGATCAATCTTATAAAGATTTTTACAGAGAATTATATCCAATGCAGTTTGAAGAACCATTATTCAACATTCATTTAAATGTAGATTATCCTTTTAATCTTACGGGAATTTTATATTTTCCTAAAATTTCGAACGACATAAACATGCAAAAAGATAAAATTCAACTTTATCAAAATCAAGTTTTTGTCACTGATAATGTTGAAGGAATCGTACCTGAATTTTTAACTTTACTTAGGGGAGTTATAGATTCTCCAGACATACCACTTAACGTGTCTAGAAGTTACCTTCAAGCTGATGGTGCAGTTAAAAAAATCAGTAATTATATCACTAGAAAAGTTGCTGATAAATTAAGTTCATTGTATAAAAAAGACAGAAAAGGATTTGAAGAAAAATGGAACGACATAAAGGTTGTAATTGAATACGGAATGTTAAGTGAAGATAAGTTTTTTGAAAAAGCACAAAAATTTGCTTTATATCCAACTGTAAATAATGATTATTTTACTTTTGATGAATTAAAAGATAAAATATCTAAAACACAAACTGATAAAGACGGTAACCTTGTAATTCTATACACTTCAAACGTTAATGAGCAACATTCATATGTTGAGTCAGCTAAAGCTAAAGGTTACGAAGTCCTTTTATTAGATTCTCCAATAATTAGTCATTTAATTCAAAAAATAGAAACTTCGAATGAAAAATTAAATTTCACTAGAGTTGATTCTGATGTTATTGAAAAATTAATTAAAAAGGATGAAAAAGAAGTTTCTAAGCTAGACGATAAAGAAAAGGAAAGATTAAAAACAATAATTGAAGAAGTAGTTCCAAAAGAAAAATATACAGTTCAGATTGAAGCTACTGAAAGCAGTTCTCCGCCCTTTGTAATAACTGTACCAGAATTTATGAGAAGAATGAAAGAAATGCAACAAAGTGGTGGAAATGGAATGTTCGGTAATATGCCTGAAATGTATAATTTGAACATAAATGTTAATAATCCAATATGTTCTGAAATATTAAACTGCAAAGGAAAAGCGAAAAAAGAAAGGTTGATTAATCAATCATTAGATTTGGCAAAACTTTCTCAAAACCTTTTGAAAGGAGAAGAACTTACATCTTTTATAAAAAGAAGTCTAGATTTGATAAAATAACATAATACCAAAAATTTGAGTTAAAATCATGAGAAAAATAAGCAAAAAAGAGATGATTATCTTGAAAAAGATAAAACTTCAAAAAGGAATTTGGTTAGGAATTTTTCTTATGATTGGAACTATTACAGGAGCTGTAACTGAAAATATTGGGTTATGCCTTTCTATAGGAATATGTTTTGGTGTTGTAATTGAGCTTATGCAGAATAAATATTAACTCACAAATAATGAAAAAAATAAATTTATATCTATTAAGTTTTTTTTACATAATTAATGGTGTTTTTCATTTCTTTTTCACTGAATCTTATTTACCAATAATGCCTGACTTCCTTCCATTTCATATGGAACTTATTTTATTTTCAGGAGTTCTTGAAGTTGGATTTGGAATTGGAGTTTTATTTGATAGGTTTAGAAACATTTCATTAACAGGGATTATATTAATATTAATATTATTTATGTCAGTTCATATAAACATGTTGGTTCCTGAAAATAGCTTTGGATACAATACCCCGCTGCTTGTTATCAGATCACTATT